>CALNBT010000230.1 GCA_937874345.1 uncultured Prevotella sp. | reverse complement strand
CTTCGTGGTGACCAAGCCGGAGAAAACTGGCATCCATCGACAACATTCTACGGTTTCAGATATTGTGCCATTACGGCTACTGAAGATGTTGAAATATCTCAAATCAAGGCTGTTCCGATTTCTTCTTCAACAGAAGAGACTGGTGATATTCAAACGGGCAGTTCCATTATTAACCAACTATACAGTAATATCGTTTGGGGTCAACGTGGCAATCTTTTGAGTATTCCGACCGACTGTCCACAACGTGACGAACGACAGGGATGGACAGCTGATACACAGGTGTTTTCAACAACAGGAATGTTTAATGCCAATACTGAATCATTCTATCAGAAATGGATGACAGACATGCGTGATGGTCAACGCCCAGATGGCGCATTTCCCGACACGGCACCTACAGGTTACGCAGGCTTTGGTGGTGCAGCATGGTCGGATGCGGGCATTCTGGTGCCCTGGTACGTATATAGAATGTATGGCAACAAGGAAATCTTGAAAGAGAACTTTGATGCGATGGAGAAATATATGACTTGGTTGTCTTTGCAAACAGGTGACGGTCAATATCAAGGTGCATCAACAACATATGGTGATTGGTTGTCGTTTGTTCAGACAGATTCTCGGTACGTCAGTATGGCTTATTATGCTTATGATGCACAACTGATGGTAAAGATGGCCCAAGCGTTAAGTACGTCTGAAACAGATGCATTTGCACAAAAGGCAAAAGACTATCAGCTGTTGTTTAATCAAATTCGCACGGCCTTTATCAATCGTTATTTCTATGATGGAACACCACATCAAAATTCTCAGACAGCCTTGTTGATGGCTCTTCGCTATCGTCTGGTAACCGATTCTGCTCAGGTGGTAAATCTGACGAAAAGACTTGAAACCAACATCAAATACAATGGCAATCGACTGAATACTGGTTTTCTTGGAACAGCAATCATCAATCCAACATTGTCTCAATTTGGTCTTAACAACACAGCATACAATCTGTTATTCCAGCGTTCTAATCCTTCTTGGCTTTATCCTATCGACCAGGGCGCTACGACGATGTGGGAAAGATGGAATTCTTATACCAAAGACAAGGGATTCAATGATCCAGGCATGAATTCATTTAACCACTACGCTTATGGGGCAATTGGTGAGTGGATGTATCGGTATATGTCAGGAATTGAGTTTGATGAGGAACAACCCGGATTTAAACACTTCATCTTACAACCCAAGCCCGACACTAGAGATGTGATTCCAGCTCAACAAGAGAAATTGACTCAGGTGAAAGCTTCGTATTTAAGTAACTACGGACAGATAGAGTCAAATTGGAATATCACAGATAATAATCAACTTTCATATACGTGTGTTGTACCTGCTAATTCAACTGCAACACTTTATTTGCCAACCGATTCGGCAACTGCCGATGGCTTTAAGTATAAAAAAAATGGGATGGACCTCGAAGGAATAGAGTATGTGGGATATGAAAACCAACAAGTAATCTTAAATCTTGGTTCTGGTAGCTATAACTTTTCTGTGCAAAGCCCTACGAGCGTTATTCTTCCTTCATACAATCATGAGTCACTGGTGTATCCTAACCCGACAAAAGATTGATTGATGATCGATTCTCCGAGGACGATTAGCCATATTTATTTATTTGATCTGAATGGAGTATTAGTAAAAAGTATAGCAGATCCTTCTAAGCAAATCAGTCTATATGATCTGCCAAAAGGTACCTATTTGATGAAAATAAATGCTGAAAATAGTTGTTTTTCAACGAAAGTAATTAGAAATTAGTGATCATGGGCGCAAAGCTTGTGATATTGGTTAGAATATATGGAAAAATTATTGGAACTATATAGAGAATGGGCTGGTATCAAACCGGCCCGGTGTGAGAAACTGGCCGGATCTGGAAGTAATAGAAGCTACTACCGAATGACCGCTCTGGATGGATCAACAATTATTGGGGTCATAGGAACAAGCCGTGATGAAGATCATGCTTTTGTCTACCTTTCAGAACATTTTGCACAACAAAAGTTGCCAGTGCCTACAATATTGGCTGTCAGTAAAGATGAATTATGTTA
>CALNBT010000229.1 GCA_937874345.1 uncultured Prevotella sp. | reverse complement strand
ATTTATGTAGATACAGGTGCGATGTACCGGGCTGTCACCCTCTATGCCATCGAAAACCAATTATTCAATGCGGATGGTTCCGTGAAAATGGATGAATTGAGCAACGATATGAAAGATATTCATATTTTGTTCAAACTGAACAAAGAAACCGGAAAGCCTGACACTTATCTGAATGGACAATTAGTTGAACAAGAAATTCGTTCGTTAGTAGTTAGTCAACAAGTCAGCAAGATTTCGGCCATCTCATTTGTTCGAGAAGCCTTGGTTGCTCAACAACAACTGATGGGACAATCAAAGGGCATCGTTATGGATGGTCGAGACATTGGAACCGTTGTCTTTCCGGATGCAGAACTCAAGATTTTTGTTACAGCCTCTCCCGAAGTTCGTGCACAACGCCGCTTTGAAGAGTTGAAACAGAAAGGCATGCCAGCTGATTATGATGAGATTTTGAAGAATGTCACTGATCGTGACTATCAGGATTCTCACCGCGACATTTCTCCTCTTCGACAGGCCGAAGACGCCTTGGTTCTTGACAATAGTTACATGTCTATAGATGAGCAACAAAAATGGTTGATCGAAAAAGTTGAAAATGCTGTTCGTCAATAAGGCGAATATAACAGTATATCAATTGAATAAACAACATTCATTCAATTTATATTTTAGGAAATAATATCAAGTGTTTTTTGGACTTATTAATGGGACAAAAAATACTTTTCCATATTGAGACGTTTTGGCAATTGGGATGAGGTTCTGCTTCTCGGTTATTTTGCTTGATAAAAACGCCTGTTCATGGGTGTCTGAATATGAACAACTTACAATATCATTGACTTTGATCTGTAATATCCACCATATTGATTCTCAATATGCACCATTTTGCACAACAAAGTCAATCATATTGCCAAAAACGTTCGCCAAAAAAAAGTTTCTTTGGGGAAGATCAAAACTGAAATGCAGCATTTAAGACAACAGAGCTGCTGGATACATGGTATTTTCCATAGGCCAGGTTTAATTTGAATCGATCCAAATTGACGCCGGTACCAATGGAAAAGCCTGCCCCATGACTGCTTTCCGAATCCGAACTGGCAACAGACATCTCATTGGCTCTTCTGAAATTATAACCCATACCGACCCAAATCTGTTCAGAGAGCAGAATATCCATTCCACAGACAAGATGATGAATAAACTTCTGATCCCAATTATTCAGGTTTACCACTGTAGCAGAAAACCTAAAAGGTGATTGGGTCAATCTCTTCGTTGCACCCAATTGAACGTCAATGGGCATTTTCTCATATGTATCATTGTAAGCCTTCAATTGTCCGCCGAGGTTTTTGGTAACCAGAGACAAAGACAGATCTTGTTCGGGGTCATAATAGTTTAGACCCAAATCAATGCCCATCGCAAGCGAATTATAACTGCCAATATATGATGTTATGAATTTTGCCGATACGCCGCCAACAAGATGGTCTGTCAGCATATATGAAAAATACCCCGCCAACGAAATATCTTTGGCAGAAAAATCACCCACAATCACGTTATCAGCAGTGGTTTGTTTCATTGTGCCGTAATTGATAAACTGTCCTGAAACAGCAATAGATGTCCTATCCTGAATGTTCTTGTTATATGCAACACTCATCATGTTCGCACCCTGCATGTAATTCATATAATTGAAACTCACCGTTTTGTCGCTGACAGAAGACAACAAGGCAGGATTATGAAAGATGAGTGTTTGATCATCTTCTATCAATGAAATATTATCACCCCCCAATGCGCTTGCATGAGCACTGACAGGAAGCCTGAGAAAATTGTATTCGGTCTGACTTTCCTGAGCCTCAAGGCCCGTCAGCTGTAGCATAAACAATAGAGCCAGAACAGCTTTTTTCATTCGTTTTTACCTAATTTATTTGTAAAGATACAGCTATTTTCAAATAACTTGCTATCTTTGTAAATGGTTCATTTGGTGAATAACGAAAAAAGAAAATGTTTATTGTTAACCTACCACAGGTTCAGTACAATGTATGTCAGCTATCAACAATTATAACGAATAATAACAATGTCAAAAATTGATTTGATATCTGGTGAATGGACCAACATGATCTTTGTCGGACGCAACAAGGCATACGGTGCCTATGTTTTACGTCAGGAAACCGGCAAGCGAAATGCTATCGGAATCTTAGTTGTCATCGTATTGGTTTTATTGTGTCAGTTGGGACTTAATATCAAGAAGGCTGCAGACGCAAATGCATTAAGAAGAACTTCCATGACCGAGGTTGTTGAACTTTCAAAACTTACCTTGCCCAAGCAAAATGTTCGATTGAGGCAAAGGAATATTGACAACAAAGTGGAGAATCTAAATCAACCATCCTACGAAAGCACAAAAATAAATGATGAAGTGATTGAATCGGTACTAACGAACGTCACGAAGTCTGCACCAAATGAAAGCGTTGTTATTGTAGACGACCACTTAATAACACAAAATGAGGAGTCTACTGTTGGTCAAAATAGTGGCACAGAGAAAGCACAAATCGATCAGGCGCAAGTATCTACAACACTACCCCAAGAGCAATATAGCAGTCTAAAGCCCGTCACATTCAGAATTGTTGAGAAAATGCCAGAATTCCCTGGAGGGGCATCTGCTTTTATCCAATGGCTGACACATCAACTTCAATATCCTCCGGCTGCCATGAGCAGAAAGATTGAAGGACAGGTTGTTGTTTCGTTTATCGTAAATACCGATGGAAGCATTGCTGACTTAAAACTTGAAAAATCAATCAACCCTCTGCTTGATCAAGAAGCAATACGTGTTATTCGAATGATGCCGAAGTGGAAACCGGGTTTACAAAACAACAAGCCTTGCCGTACGATGGTAGCCGTACCCATCGTTTTTCATTTATAGAAAAAAAATACACTGAGATATGATGACTTCTGACGAAATGTTGAGTCTAATCAACAAACAACTTGAACTACTTTCTAGAGCACATGATCCAATCAATCTTTACAGTCCTATTGAGTATGTACTGTCTTTAGGTGGAAAAAGGATTCGCCCCATCTTGATGATGCTAGCCTATCAACTTTTTGCAGAACACCCGGAAGAAATCATTATGCCTGCTTGCGGAATTGAGACTTACCACAATTACACACTGTTACATGATGATTTGATGGACAATGCCGACCTTCGTCGTGGACATGAAACTGTCCACAAACGATGGAATGCCAATACAGCCATCCT
>CALNBT010000228.1 GCA_937874345.1 uncultured Prevotella sp. | reverse complement strand
TACCATGTCTGTTTGAGCAATTTGGCTTAACAGTTCGTGGTCGTTGTCAATAACGTATGGACCTCCTTTCTGTGGATTCCATGCCATATGTTCCTTAAACTTTTCTTCAAAGTCCAAGTCACAAACGTCATTACGGCCCGCATAATAGTTTAACAACCCATCAAAACCGACGCTCTTTTCGCTGGCAATGAAGGTTCCTGTTGGGGTGTTGGGTTGCAAACCACCACATGTTCCGATTCTGATAAAAGTGAGTTGGCGCAACTTATCCTTTACGGTTCTGGTTTCAAAATCAATATTGGCCAAGGCATCCATTTCGTTGATCACGATATCAATGTTATCACATCCGATACCTGTGCTTTGAACGGTAATCCGTTTTCCTTTATAAGTGCCTACGACGGTGTGAAATTCTCTATTCTCAACTTCGCACTCTCTTGTCTCAAAATGGCTGGCAACCAATTGTACACGTCCTGGATCACCCACAAGAATAATTTTATCTGATAACTGTTCCGGTTTTAAGTGTAAATGGAAGATACTACCATCATGATTGATGAGCAGTTCTGATTCGGCAAAATATTTCTTCTTTTCCATGTGTTATGAGTGGGTTAATAATTGATTTTCTTCATTGCGTATTTTCTTTTCAAAATCACGAACATCAGTCCGTTGCTGTTGAATGGTTTTTTCTGCATTCAAAAGATCGTTTTGCAATGTTTTTTTCTCTGTTACTGAGGCTGAACTGTATTTTGTTCTCATGCCTTCCAGTGTTTGTTCATTGACCTTCAATTGATTTTTTAACTCCGTCAATTGTTTAAACAACGTTCTGGTCTTCTCACTTTTAAAATCATCGAGACTGGAATAAACCAATCGGTCGTTGATTGGAAAAGCAAAAAGTTGCTGCGATGGATCTTCATGGTTTTGCTTTCTTAAGTTTGCCAATCTCTCAAGAGCCGCTTTTCGGTTACCGAAGCCCCATGT
Organism: uncultured Prevotella sp.; assembly: GCA_937874345.1. GTDB lineage: Bacteria > Bacteroidota > Bacteroidia > Bacteroidales > Bacteroidaceae > Prevotella. The sequence continues at coordinate 6,943 of CALNBT010000228.1, read as the reverse complement.
TGCTTGAATACTATTTAGTTTGGCATATGATTCTATTTGCTGATTGGTAAGGTTGTCTCCTCCGAAGTTGAGACGTGGGTTTGTGGGCTCAAAAGTATAAATACAAACTTTGTCTGCAGGCTGATATCTGTCACTGACTAACCACCCTAAGGAATCGATATCATCGATGACAAGCAGGTAATCGTTTGCGGTAGAATTGAATGGCAAACCATAATTTTCTGGTTTATAATACGTACCGTCATCCGTATTTAAACGAGTCATGAAGATATCGTAACCACCCATGCTCTTTTCTCCTTTTCCTGCAAAAAACAAGGTAATGCCATCAGCGAGCAAAAAAGGATAGTTTAGCTCTTTCATCTCGGCATCCAGTTCAGACAGTTGTCTGGGTTTGCTCCAGGTATCCCCTAGTAGATCTGACGAATACAGATGAATTCCTTTTAAGGTATCACCTTCAGAATAGATGCGGCGGTTGCCCAATGCATTGGTGTAAACGGCCTGTGTGGCATTTGCTGTTAGGTCTCCCGCATCCTTGCTCAATGGAATATTCTTGAGAAAATCGCTTTTATCGACAATTGTACTGTCGATAAACATTACCTTGGCTGTTCCAGACACCATTGTCTCGAACAATTTTTCACCGGCCGATTTCTCAACTTTGACTACCTGAACTTTCGCTTTTTTCTTTTGCGCTTGTACGGGATAAATGGCCAAAAGGGACAATGCTAAAATTAAGTATTTCATATTCTTCATTTTGACAAAGATACAAATTTTACTGTAAAACGTGATGGTTTCATCAAGAAAAAATGCTTTCACCAAGCCTACCGATTATGACTGAATGAATGACAAAAGAATAGGGATAGGCAAATGCATGCATATTGGACGTCGATGTTAGTGATATTGACCGTCAAAGTCATTGGTATCGAAGAGCAATTTGCATGCTTTTGCAAAACGTTGCCCAATCTTGTTTTCAACTTTCAGGACATTCTGTGTTTAAGGTCTGGTAGGATGAAAGTTCAACTTATTTGGGGGTAATATTTGGATATTCGATGGTAAAGTGGAAAAAGAGTCTTTAATCATAAAACATTATTATTCAATTAGTTTTCCATCTCTTGTTAAAGCGTTCCACATCGAATATCTTGTTTCTGGATTGAGAGCCTCCAATTCGTTGAAAATACGTCGGATATCAGCACGGTGCGTATCCGATTCGAATGGACAACATTTCTTTTGTTTCTGATAATGCTGGTTGGCAGCGTACTGTACAATATCTGATTCGTGTTCCAGACACAAGGGACGAATAATGGTAATGGGCATTTTTTGCATTTTCAGTTTCACAGGCATGGTACCATATCTGCCCTGAAAATATTCGTTCATCATGGTCGTGTGGAGGATGTCGTCCATGTGATGTCCAAATGCAATCTTGTTAAACCCATTTTTTTTTGCGAAATCAAACATCATCTTTCGCCGGTTCCAGGAACATAGAAAGCAGTTTGACTTTTCCTTCTTGCCAGATTCTTCAAATTTTGTTGTCAGTACATGAAGCTTGATTCCAAGGGATGACGAAAAATTTTCAAGATAATCTAAATCTGACTGATACGGAATATTTTCCATGATGACATGAACGGCCTCTACAGAAAAACGAGGCTTGAAGATTTTACTGCGCCGGGCAAGCATCTCTAATAGGCAAAGAGAGTCTTTGCCCCCAGACAGTCCAATCAGAATCTTGTCTCCATCATCTATCAACTGATAGTCTGTAAGGCCTTTTTGAAACCGCTTGACTATTCTTTGTTCTAATTCTTGCTCTACGGTATGCATACTATTTCATGAAGACAAGATAAACTGCAAGTATCAGACATCCGAAAGCAGCTAGATGATTCCAATGCAAGCCTCCCGTTTGAAAGAATATAGAAGACAATACTCCAAATACAATCAAGCTGATAACCTCTTGGATAACCTTGAGCTGGACGAGTGAAAAAGGACCTCCATTGCCTGCATACCCCATACGGTTTGCCGGTACCTGGCAACAATATTCAAAGAATGCCAAAGTCCACGAGAATAGTATAACAGCAAACAGGGGCCAGTTTGAACTGAACCCTGTTTGTTGTAGTTTAAGATGACCATACCAAGCAATTGTCATGAAAACATTACTCAGTATTAAAAGTAATACGGTCTGAACTCCTGTCATTTTACCGTCGAAAGTCGTGTAGCCATACTTGCTGCAGCTCTTCTGCCATCGCCCATGGCCAAAATCACGGTAGCGCCACCTCTGACGATGTCACCGCCTGCATAGATATCATCTATGCTTGATTGCATTTGTTCGTTTACAACGATGGTGTTCTTACGGCCTAACGCCAGTCCTTTGATTGATTTTGGTACCAAAGGATTTGGCGAAACACCTACAGCAACGATTACTTGGTCAACATCTAATGTTACCGTCTTTCCTTCTACTGGCACCGGACTGCGACGACCGCTGGCATCAGGTTCGCCCAGTTCCATAACTTGCAAAACGGCAGCCTTTACAGCACCATCGTCATCAGTGAGATATTCTATTGGGTTATGCAGACACATAAAATGGATGCCTTCTTCTTTCGCATGTTTCACTTCCTCCAGACGGGCAGGCATCTCTGTCTCTGAGCGACGGTAAACCAACGTTACATCGGCGCCTAAACGTTTGGCCGTACGGCAAGAGTCCATTGCGGTATTGCCACCACCGACAACCATGACTCGTTTTCCTAGGTTGATGGGGGTATCGGCCGACGGATCTGCCGCATCCATCAAGTTAACGCGCGTAAGATATTCGTTAGAAGACATGATGTTGATGGCGTTCTCACCGGGAATGCCCATAAAGTTCGGCAGACCGGCACCTGAACCAACGAAGATACCTTTGAATCCTTTAGATTCCAGATCTTCAATAGAGATGGTTCTTCCAACAATGCAGTCGGTTTGGAAGTGGACACCCATTTGCTGAAGGTTGTCGATTTCAACATCAACAATGGCATTGGGAAGACGAAACTCTGGAATGCCATATTTTAATACGCCACCAATTTCGTGTAAGGCTTCGAAGACATACACACTGAAGCCGCTCTTTGCCATATCGCCAGCAAAGCTTAACCCTGCGGGGCCTGAACCCACTACAGCAACCTTGATACCGTTTGATGGAGCCAGTTTTGGGACAGACATCATTCCGCTTTCGCGTTCAAAGTCGGCCGCAAATCGTTCCAAATGACCGATAGCTACGGCCGGTTCGTTCATCTTGAGATGAATACATTTGCTTTCGCACTGCTTTTCTTGAGGGCAAACGCGACCACAGACGGCCGGCAGGGCTGAAGTGTTCTTCAATACTTTTGCTGCTGCCAGGAATTGGCCGCGTTCAATATTCTTGATAAACGAAGGGATGTCGATGCTAACAGGGCAACCTTCAATACAAGTAGGTTTTGCACAATCCAAACAACGCTTGGCTTCAGTCAGTGCCATCTCTTTTGTTAAGCCTTTGTTTACTTCTTCGGTCCGAGTGGTAGCCCGGTAAACAGGGTCCAGTTCTGGCATTTGTACGCGTGGGATTGCGGTACGTTCTTTGGCTTTCATACTGGCTCTTAACTCGGTGCGCCAAGGCGATTTGCGATCGGTCAGCACTTCAATGCTATCCTGAGTTGGCTCGACGTCCATGGTTACCACAGTCGTTTGAGTGCGCTCACAGCCATTAACTTTATCAATATGTTGCTGATAATGTTCCATGTCTTCGCGTTCAACATTCTTGAATGTGCCCATGCGCTTGAACATCTCATCCCAATCGACTAATGCACCATCGAATTCGGGGCCGTCGATACATACAAATTTTGTCTTGCCACCAATGGTGAGACGACATGCACCGCACATGCCTGTACCATCGACCATGATAGTATTGAGTGAGACAATGGTCGGAATGTCGTATTTTTGAGTCAGCAGGCAGCAAAATTTCATCATGATAGGAGGTCCAAGTGCAAAAACCTTGTCGATATGTTCTTGCTGAATAAACTTCTCCAAACCTACTGTGACCACACCCTTCTCTCCATAACTACCATCATCGGTCATAATGATTACTTGATCAGAGTATTTCTGCACCTCATCAACCATGATGACAAGTTCTTTTGTTCTTCCGGCTAATACAGAGAGAACTCGGTTGCCTGCTTCTTTCAATGCTTTGATAATGGGCAGCATGGGGGCAATTCCTACACCGCCGCCAGCACAGACAACAGTGCCAAAATTTTCAATGTGTGTGGCATTACCTAAGGGACCTACTACATCGGTTACTTCTTCGCCAACGTTTAAGTTACATAGTTTGACTGAGGAGAGGCCAACTTTTTGTACAACGAGTGTGATGGTTCCTTGTTTGATATTGGCACCGGCAATAGTTAAAGGCATTCTTTCGCCTTTTTTGCCAACTCGGACAATCACAAAGTTACCAGGCTTGCGACTCTTGGCAATCAATGGAGCCTCAATCTCAAAAAGGAAGACTTTCTCTGATAGTTGTTCCTTTCGAATGATTTTATTCATAATGGTTAAAAGTTCTTCTCGTCAATCATATCAAATCCGCAGTAGGGGATGAGTGCTTTCGGTACACGAATTCCTTCAGGCGTTTGGTTATTCTCAAGAATGGCAGCAACGATGCGGGGCAACGCTAAAGCCGATCCATTCAAGGTATGGCATAACTCAATCTTGCCATCTTCAGTGTGTCGATAGCGGCAATGAAGCCGATTGGCTTGATAGCTTTCAAAATTAGACACGGATGAAACTTCCAACCAACGCTTTTGAGCAGCACTCCAAACCTCGAAATCAAAACACAACGCAGCAGTAAAGCTGATGTCTCCACCACAAAGTTTTAGAATGTGATAGGGGAGTTCCAGTTTTTTGCACAAACCTTCAACATGATTCAGCATTTCTTTGAGCGATTCATACGAGTGCTCCGGCTTGTCGATTCTAACAATTTCAACTTTGTCAAACTGATGAAGTCGATTCAAACCTCTGACATCTTTACCATAAGAGCCGGCTTCGCGACGGAAACAAGCAGAATAGGCACAACGCTGAATTGGTAAATCCTTCTCATCCAAGATCTCATCACGGAAGATGTTGGTTACTGGAACCTCGGCTGTAGGGATCATGTACAAGTCGTCCACCTCTGCGTGATACATCTGCCCCTCTTTGTCAGGTAGCTGTCCGGTTCCTAATCCAGATGCTTGGTTGACAACAAGTGGTGGCTGTACCTCAAGATAGCCTGATTTGCGTGCTTCGTCCAAAAAGAAAGCTTCCAAAGCACGTTGGAAACGTGCCATCTTGCCAATATATAATGGGAAGCCGGCCCCTGTGATTTTTACACCTAAGTCAAAATCAATGAGATTGAATTTCTTGGCTAAATCCCAATGACAAAGAGCATCTTCTGGCAAATTGGGAATAACACCGCCCTCTTTGACTACAATATTTCCAGATGCATCTTTTCCTTCGGGTACCTGATCGTTAGGTACATTTGGAATTGTTAACAGGAGGTCAGTCAAATTTTTCTCTGCTGTCTCCATAGCAGACTGCAATACTTTTGCCTCTTCTTTTAGAGCTGCAACCTTCTTCTTTGTTCCGTCAGCCTCTTCATGCTTTTTCTCCTTGATCAATAAGCCAATTTCTTTGGAAAGAATATTGGCTTCCTGTTTATTTTTGTCAAGTTTTTGTTGAGATTCACGGCGCTCCCTGTCCAAGTCAAGAACTTTTTCGATTGTTTCTTTTGCTCCATCGAAATGTTTCTTTTCCAAACCTTTGATCACACGTTCAGTTTCCTCACTGATGAGTTTAAGTGTAAGCATATCTTGTGTTATTAATGAATGATCATTTTGCAGACAAAGTTACTATTTTTCTTTGAGATAGAATCATGTTGGACAGGATTTTCAAGTACGTTTTGATTGTGGATGTTGGTGTCGGCCATCAGTAGAAGAGATCCGATTCGATGCAATGACATCATCTTTTGACATTCGTGTTATTGGTTGAATCTGTCCTCAGCAAGACAGTCATTTGAGGTCTATAAAAGCAAACATCTCAACTCTCGAAAGAGAGTTGAGATGTTTGTTGTTTGTTTGGAATAATTGGTTTGAAGCGTGTTAAGCTTCTGCTTTTTTTGTTTTTTCAGCGTAAGCTTCTGGTGAAAGCACCGAAACGGTACTCCTATCCTTGCGGCCCTTTTGGAAGTATACAACTCCATCTGTAAGAGCATACAAAGTATCGTCTTTGCCCTGAGCTACATTTTGACCTGGAAAATGCTTGTTACCGCGCTGGCGAACAATAATGTTTCCGGCGATAATGCTCTGGCCTCCCCAAATTTTTACGCCTAATCTCTGTGAAGCTGATTCACGGCCGTTCTTAGAACTACCTACACCTTTTTTATGTGCCATTGTTGAATTCCTCCTAAATTTAAGCGATTACTTGTTGAACTTTTACTTCGGTGAACTGAGCGCGATGGCCATTCTTTACGCGATAGCCTTTACGACGCTTCATCTTGAAAACGATGACCTTGTCACCCTTTACAAGTGGGTTAACCACTTCAACTACTACTTTTGCCCCATCAACAGTTGGTGCACCGACAGTTACTGCTCCTTCATTGTCTACAAGAAGCACTTTGTCGAATTCAACAGTCTTACCAGCTTCCACATCCTTGATGTGGTGAACAAAGAGTTTTTTGCCCTGTTCTGCCTTGAACTGCTGCCCGTTAATTTCTACGATTGCGTACATTATTATTGTTTAAACGGTTTCTCCGCCAGGCGTCTGACCTATATTCAGCACTTATTAGAGCCTAAACGGACTAAATCGGTGCAAAATTAATCAATTAAGATGAAAACAGACGTATTCGTTGATATTAATAATGCACTTTTTAAGGGAAATTAACGATAGAACAAAGTCTGTAAGATATTACTTGGCATGATCGTGCTTCTTA
>CALNBT010000227.1 GCA_937874345.1 uncultured Prevotella sp. | reverse complement strand
ATAAATGATAAATATAATAGGAGATAGGAATATGGAAAAACAAGTATTCAAAGTAAATGGAATGGCTTGTGATCATTGCAAGTCAACAGTAGAAGGTCGTCTTCATTGTCTTTCTGGTGTTGTTTCGGCTGTGGCCAATTTGGATAATAACACCGTAGAAGTAGAATATGATGAAGAACTGGTGAAGCCTTCCATTATGAAGAAGGCTGTTGATGAGGCTGGCTACGATTTTGAGTATTAATAAATAAAAACGCTCTGATTCATCCAAATAATTTAATAGACAGGTAAATCATCTTTCTTAATTTATTCGGAATCTCTTGTCAAAAAGGATAAGGGTCATGGGGTTATAATGTTATTCATCATGGAAAAAAAGATAATTCCTGTTGTTGGAATGGCCTGTGCTTCCTGTTCGGCTCTTGTTGAAAAAAAACTCAATTCATTGTCAGGTATTCATTCAGCATCTGTCAATCTGCCGGGTAGAACAGCCTTTGTAGAATACGATTCGGCTGCCATCTCTCTTCAACAAATGAAAGACGAGGTAAACGGAATAGGGTATGATTTGGTGATAGACTCAGATCGTTCGGTAGAAGAGATTCAACGTCGAGCCTTCGACCACCTCAAAATGCAAACGGTTCTGTCCTGGGTGCTTGCAATCCTTTGTATGTCTGTCTCGATGGGCTGGCTTCACATTGGGTCTACCAGTCTGACCAATCAGGTCACCATGCTATTGGCATTGGCCAATTTCTTGTTGTGCGGACAACAATTTTTTGTCAATGCTTGGAAGCAGTTGATACACCGTTCGGCCAATATGGATTCGTTAGTTGCTCTTTCAACAGGCATCTCTTTCCTTCTCAGTACCTTCAATACGTTTTATGGAGACCGTACTTGGGGAAATATTGGTATCGAATGGCATACTTATTTTGATGCATCCATCATGATAATTACTTTTGTTTTGACAGGGAGACTATTGGAAGAGAAGGCTAAAAACAGCACAGCGAGCAGCATCAGGCAGTTGATGGGACTTTCGCCGAAGACGGCTCATTTGGTAAGAGGCGAAGCAACCGAAGAGGTTCCCATCTCAACCATCAAGATTGGCGATGTGCTTGAGGTAAGAGCTGGAGAGAAAATTCCGGTGGATGGAGAAGTGAAGTGGGCAAATAGTTTCATGAATGAGAATGGAGCCTATGTTGATGAAGGAATGATTACGGGCGAACCGAGTCCGGTTGTCAAGTCGACGGGGTCAAAGGTCTTGGCCGGAACGGTGATTTCTCAAGGAAAGTTGCGGTTTCAAGCACAGCAGATAGGTGAAAATACGGCATTGGCAAATATCATCCGAATGGTGCAGCAAGCTCAGGGAAGCAAGGCTCCGATGCAGCGTATTATCGATCAAGTGGCATTGGTCTTTGTGCCTGTTGTGGTTGGAATCTCAGTACTTACCTTTATCCTTTGGTGGATCATCGGAGGAAATAATGCCTTACCACAAGCCATTTTGTCTGCTGTGTCGGTTTTGGTTATCGCCTGTCCCTGTGCGATGGGGTTGGCAACGCCGACGGCTTTGATGGTTGGCATTGGAAAGGCTGCCCAACATCATGTTCTGATGAAGGATGCGGCTGCACTTGAAGGATTACGAACCGTTGATGCCATGGTGATAGACAAAACCGGGACATTGACGATTCCCAATCAGCAAATTGACTTTACCAAAGCCGATGAGCTGCCGTTTGAAGAGCGTGAGACATTAAAACCAGATGCGCCAGAAGCCATCCATCTACTTCAATCCAATGGAATTGAAGTGCATTTAATGAGTGGTGACAAGGATGAGGCTGTGCGTTATTGGGCTGAAAAATGCGGAATCAAGCACTATACTAGTAGAGTAAAGCCTCAAGACAAGGAAAATTTGGTCAGAAAACTCCAGGCAGAAGGAAAGCGTGTACTGATGGTCGGTGATGGAATTAATGATACGCAAGCCTTGGCTTTGGCAGATGTGAGCATTGCCATTGGTACAGGAACGGATGTGGCCATGGATGTTGCTCAGGTAACATTGATGGGTGACAGTTTGATGGAGATACCAAAGACCATCCAGTTGAGTAAGAGAACAGTAAAAATGATTTGGCAAAACCTGTTTTGGGCATTTATCTACAACATCATTTTTATACCCTTGGCTGCAGGATTACCGTATGTTTTCAGCATTCACTTCCAAATAACGCCTATGTGGGCAAGTGCGTTGATGGCATTCTCGAGCGTAAGTGTTATTCTGAACAGCCTGAGGTTGAAATTGGAAAGATAAGAGCAACTGGCTGAATTAGGTCGTCACTGCCGGTGAAGCCGATGTTATCTTGGGACAGGATAATTGTACTGTCCATTATAAGGCATGTCTTGCTTTGGCATCCACCCGTGTTCTACCGAAAGCTGAACACTGAAACTAGGATTGAAATTGTATTTGACAGCCGCTCCGATGCGGTCACCTAAATGGCCAATATCATATAAAGTATAGGGCATCCCTGGCGAATGAGTGATCGATTTCTGTCCATAGATGTATGCTTCCCAATGATCGTCGAATCGATAACCCAACACGGCTGAAAAGCCGGCATCACGATAAGTGTCTCTGCTCCAGATCATATTGTTGAGATAACCACCCACAGCAAGCGACAGCTTTTGACTCAAAGGCATGGCATACATGGCTGAAAGACTTTGGGTAAAGCCTGCTCCCGTAGGTGCGTTTTTGCCGAAAAAGCCAAAAACCGATGCACCTAGGTTGACATTCAGCCCCCGATGTAAATCCCAGTTGTACCAACCTCCCAAAGAATATGGGTACATGTTGATGGGCAAAACCTGTCCATTGCCATTGAGCGGGGGTAGATGCAGACTGTCGCTGCTTGCCTTTGGAAGCTCTGGTACCATCGTCTCGATGGTTGGTTGTGGATATGTTCCCGAAGTATTGGGGTGCAGAAAGGATACAGAATCAGTTTTCTCCATCTTTTGCTGAATGATTTTCTGACGATCTTGTGCATCAATTTGCATGCACAGGATCATGATAAATAGAAAAATAAAACTCCTTTTCATATCATGCAAAGATAGAATTTCGGTTCAATAATGCAAAACTTTTAAGGCTATTTTCATTTTAATTATCATATATTATTTTGCTTCTTAAACGAATAATACTATTTTTGCCAAGTCAATAAAGATAAGACATATGAAAAAGACAACGATTATTTTAATGGTAGCCCTGTTTGGTGGTTCACTGACAATGTCGGCCCAACAGCCCGATTCTAGAAAAAAGACCTTTGGAGAGAAGGTTGGACGTTTTTTAGATAAAACGAAGGCCAATCTTGAAAATGCCGGTCATGATCTTGGAGATGCTATCGGTTTCGAAGATAGAATAGAAGGAAAGTCCGATTTATTGAAAGTAAATGGTGCATTCTACATGCCTTTGTACGAAAAAAACTTATATACTGGCGATTCTGCACAATCATATCGTAATGAATGTATCACGATATTCAAGAAAAAATATCCTAAGGCCGAGATTCAAACCGTCGCCATCCCACAGACAGACTGGGTTTTGAAAACAGTCGAGAATGATGCGGGCATCGTTGGATACGAGCAGAAAATGTATTGTTACATACTTGCCAGAGACGGAAAAGAGGGATATATCAATGCGAAATTTATTTTTAGTCAATATAAAAATGTTGGTCAGTCATACATGAGGGTTAAGGACTCTTGGCCTAAATGGGAACGTACTGATATTTTGACCAACTCTGTATATAATCAACTTTTGAATCAATAAGCCATGAATTTTTTGAAAGCTATCTTTGGAAATAAAGAAGAAAACGAGATAGAGAAAAGTGAAGAGGAAGCAAAAAAGAACTTTGATATACTAAAATATGATGGAATTCGCGCCTTGAAGACGCATCAGGTGGAATATGCTATCAAGTGTTTCAGTCATGCATTGGAACTGCAAGAAGACTTGGAAATACGTGATTATTATTCACAAGCATTGATGAACAACAATGATTTGACTGGTGCTTACGAACAATTGCAGAAATTGGCTGAAGCAAAGCCACGGCAGGTTGAGATTTGGATTCGCATGGCTGAAGTGGCAAATATGATGGATAATTATGGAGCCATGGCCGATGCATGTGAGAAAGCACTAATGACTGACGCTGAAAATTCTCAAGTATATTTATTATATGGAAAGGCATGTTTGGGTCAGGGAGATCAACCCAATGCGATAGCTATGCTCACCAAAGCCGTCATGTTAAAGGACGATTTATACGATGCTTATCTGCTGAGAGGACAAACATATTTTGAAGAAGGCGATATAGAGGCCGCTGATGAAGATGCTTTGCTGTTGCTTAAGCATTTACCTGATCAAGAAGAGACACTGCTGTTGAAGGCTAGAATTGAGAAAGCTCGAGAAAATGCAAATCAAGCCATTGAATATTTCACCAAGGCTATCGATGCCAATCCCTTCTGTCTTGTTGCATTCGAGGAACGAGGACCATTACGTCAACTTCTTGGTGATAGTGTTGGAGCCGATGAAGATGCCAAAACAGCTCAGGAATTGCGAGACCAATTGAATTCGGTATCAAAACAAGGCTATGGCGGTCAAGATATCACTCAGAAAGTTTTGCAGGCCTATAAAGATGTAGATGCTTACGGAATCATGGGAAATTCTTAATAATTGATAGTTTAATAATCAGTTTCTTGAAAAAATGTTTGCAAGTTACAAATTATTATTTTAATTTTGTCAGCGAAATAAGATTTAGAAAAAACAAGATGAATACATCATACGCATCTTTTTATTACTTTTACTTTTACTTTGCAAACTTTTGTGAAGCGGTAAGTTGCGTATAATGATTCAGCAAGACAGAATATAAATGTAGCCCCGCTTCACATAAGTGAATGCGGGGCTTTTTAATGAAATGGCACGATGAAGCGAATAGCGATACAAGGAGAAATGGGTTCTTTTCACGATATTGCGGCACACCAGTATTTTGAAGGAGAGCAGGTGCAAGTGATTTGTTGCAGTACCTTCGAGCAGGTGTTCGAAAATATCAAGCGTGATCCTACGGTCATTGGGATGCTCGCCATAGAGAATACCATTGCCGGATCTCTTCTTCATAATTACGAATTATTGCGCGAATCTGAAACAACTGTTGTTGGAGAGTTTAAACTACATATCCAACATGCCATTTGCTGTTTACCTGAAGACGATTGGACTTCGCTTCAAGAGGTCCATTCCCATCCTGTTGCTTTGATGCAGTGCCGTGATTTTCTTGCCAATCATCCTGAACTTAAAGCTGTTGAAGCAGATGACACTGCCGGTGCAGCCGCTTATATTGAAAAACATCAGATACGTTCTTGGGCAGCCATTTGTCATCCTGATGCCGGAAAATTGTATCATTTGAAAGTTTTAGAAGACCATATTGAGGATAACAAACATAACTTTACCCGTTTTTTAGTCGTGACAAATCCTCGTAAAGCTGATTTCCTTCGACCACTTGAATGTGCTGATAAAGCAAGTCTTGTATTCTCTTTGCCTCATGAAGAAGGAAGTCTTTCGAAGGTGCTTACCATTCTTTCGTTTTATGGAATCAACTTGACTAAAATTCAGTCGCTGCCGGTTATCGGACACGAATGGGAATATTTGTTCTATGTGGATGTTACCTTTGATAACATCACACGATACAGACAGTCAATCGATGCCATTGTTCCACTGACCAAACAACTTAAGATATTGGGTGAATTCAAGGCAGTTTAACCTGTTTTTTTGATGATAATAATAAAGGTGATTTATGAAGATGACAATCAGTCCCGCCAATCGGCTCAATGAAATAGAAGAATATTATTTCAGTAGAAAGCTGAAAGAGGTAGCACAACTCAATGCAAAAGGTGAGAATATCATTTCATTGGCTGTTGGAAGTCCAGATCTTCCTCCATCCGATCAAACGGTAAATAAACTTTGTGAAGTTGCGAAAGATCCCCAGGCACACGGCTATCAGCCTACTATGGGTACGCCGGAATTAAGACAAGCCATGTCTAATTTCTACCAGAAGTGGTACGGAGTGCAACTTGATGCGGCTAAAGAAATTCTACCACTTATTGGAAGTAAGGAGGGTATCTTGCATGTAACGTTGGCTTTTGTCAATTCTGGTGAGGAGGTGTTAGTTCCTAATCCCGGTTATCCTACCTACACCTCACTGAGTAAGATCCTCGGAGCCAAAGTTGTAAACTACAATTTGCGTGAAGACAACAATTGGCAACCCGATTTTGATGAACTCGAGTCCATGGATCTGAGTCATGTAAAGCTGATGTGGACAAACTATCCCAACATGCCTACGGGTGGCAATGCGCAACGAGAAACATACGAAAAACTGGTGGAATTTGCCCGCCGTCATCAAATTGTTGTGGTCAACGACAACCCTTATTCTTTCATTTTGAACGACAACCCCTTATCAATCTTGCAGGTGGATGGTGCAAAGGATTGCTGTATCGAGTTCAATTCGATGTCAAAGAGTTTTAACATGCCTGGTTGGCGTGTGGGGATGTGCATCTCAAATCCTCAGTTTATTTCGTGGATTCTGAAGGTTAAAAGCAACATCGATAGTGGAACATTCAGGGCGATTCAATTGGCTGCAGCAGAAGCTTTGGAGACAAACGATGAAGCATGGCACCATGAATATAACATTGAGGTGTATAAACGACGTCGTAAAATGGCCGAACAAATTCTGGATGTTCTGGGATGCAACTACGAAAAGTCACAGGTGGGAATGTTTCTATGGGCAAAAATTCCCGACGGTTATGCTGATGTAGAAGAGCTGACTGAGCGAATTCTGCACGAGGCGAAGGTCTTTATTACCCCCGGATTTATCTTCGGCAGTAATGGGAAACGATATATTCGTATTTCGCTTTGTGCGAAAGACGAAAAAATACAAGAGGCACTCCGTCGTGTCAAGCAATTAGATTGGCAGATGCCTTCAAGAGAATCATAAATGAATTTATCAATGTCTCGAATCTTCTTTCTGTTTGATCAGTAGAGAATAGAGATTAAAATACAAAAGAAATGGAATTAGAATTATTGCCATTGAATTTAAAGAGCGATTTGAAACGGCCGTTTATCTTTGCCGGTCCATGTAGCGCAGAATCTGAAGAGCAGGTCATGACAACAGCTCGCCAATTGAAAGCAAAAGGCTGTCACAATTTTAGAGCGGGTGTTTGGAAGCCTCGTACCAAGCCGGGAGGCTTTGAAGGACAAGGTGAAAAGGCCTTACCTTGGTTGAAACGTGTCAAAGAAGAAACCGGAATGCTGGTTTCTACTGAAGTAGCGACCCCCGAACATGTCGAAGCCTGTCTTAAATATGGCGTTGATGTGCTGTGGGTTGGAGCCAGAACAGCTGCAAATCCATTTTCAGTCCAGAGTTTGGCAGACAGCTTAAAAGGTGTTGACATTCCTATTTTCGTAAAAAACCCGGTCAATCCCGATTTGGAACTATGGATTGGTGCACTTGAACGTCTTAATTCTGTAGGTGTAAAAAGATTGGGTGTCATCCATAGAGGATTCTCTAGTTACGAAAAGTCAATCTATCGTAACATGCCTATGTGGCAGATTCCAATTGAGTTGCACCGCCGAATCCCTAATCTTCCAATCATTTGCGATCCCAGTCACATGGGGGGATGCAGAGAGTTGATAGGTCCGCTATGTCAACAGGCCATGGATCTTGGCTTTGACGGGTTGATGGTTGAGGCACATTGCGACCCTGACAAGGCATGGAGTGATGCCAAACAACAGGTTACACCAGATGCGCTTGATCTGATTTTGTCTATGTTGGTCATCCGAGATGAACATACAACAACAGAAGGATTGCACCAATTGCGCACTCAAATAGACTCTCTTGATGACGAGTTGATGGCGCTTTTGTCTAAACGTCTGCGCATATGTCGTGAAATTGGTCAATACAAAAAAGAACATAACTTGACAGTTCTGCAATCTAGCCGATATAGTGAGATTTTGACGAAACGTGGAGAACAAGGTGAAAGATGTGGTTTGTCTGCAGAAAGCGTAGCACATATCTTCGAAGAGATTCATCAGGAGAGTGTTCGCCAGCAATTAAAAATCATCAATGAAGAATAATTTGAAGGTGGTGGGAACATCATTCTCCAGCAAAATAGATAAAATAGTAAAATGAAAATATTGATCTTGGGTGCAGGAAAGATGGGAAGTTTCTTCATCGACCTGTTGAGCTTTGAACACGAAACCGCCGTTTATGAGACGGATGCGAAGCGGATGCGTTTCACTTACAACTGCCAGCGTTTCACTTCTCTGGACGAGATAAAGGAATTTAATCCCGATTTAGTGATCAATGCGGTGACAGTGAAGTACACTATCCCTGCCTTCAAAGAGGTACTTCCTTATCTATCTGCTGAATGCATCATTAGCGATATCAGTTCGGTAAAGACGCACCTGAAGGATTTTTACGAACAGACAGGCCGTCGTTTTGTATCCACCCATCCCATGTTCGGACCTACGTTTGCTAATCTGAATCAGCTACAGGAAGAGAATGCTATTATCATCAGTGAAGGTGATTACATGGGACGAATTTTTTTCAAGGATTTGTACCAACGGCTTGGCCTGCAAATTTATGAGTATACCTTCGAGGAACACGATAAAACGGTAGCTTATTCATTGAGTATTCCATTTGTCAGTACGTTTGTTTTCACCGCTGTCATGAAACATCAGGATGCACCCGGAACAACTTTCAAACGCCATATGAGCATTGCCAAGGGCGTATTAAACGAAGATGACTATCTTTTGCAGGAGATTCTGTTTAACCCTTTCACGCATGATCAAGTGTCCCAGATTAGAGGTGAATTGAAAGAGTTACTCGAAATCATTGATAACAAGGACGAAGTGGGCATGAAGAATTACCTCACTAAGATTCGCGAACATTTGAAAGCAGATTTATAAAAATAGAAAGAATTGAACGGCATTGAACACATGAAAATGGCGGGAGGAGAGAAAAACGTTCCGATATCATGCAAGTTTGCAAGAGACTTTGCGAATTGATTTTTCAACAACTCGATAGTCTATATTCATTTCCTGATCATTCAATAACTCTTTCTGTTCCTGAATCATTTTATATTGACGCTTCAAACCATCATTTACATGCAGACCTCTGGCAATTTGCCTTATCATCTTATAGCTTTTATCGTCGTAGCGATATGGGGATCAACGTTTATTTCAACCAAGGTGTTGATTGCCCACGGCATATCTCCTGCTCAAATCTTTACCATACGGTTTGGTATCGCATACTTGTTGATGTTATTGGTATCGCATAAGCAGATCTTTACCAAATCTTTGAAAGACGAATTGCTGATGGTGGCATTGGGTGTGACGGGTGGATCTGCCTATTTCTTAACCGAGAACGAAGCCCTTCGTTTTTCTACTGCTACCAATGTGTCGCTCATCGTCTGCTCGTGCCCTTTGTTCACGATGATCCTTTATCGGTTGGTTTTCAAAAATATAAGGTTAAGCCGTAGGCAAATGATCAGCACTATCCTGGCATTTGTCGGTATGGCGGTGGTGGTTTTCAACGGACGTTTTGTGCTTCATCTCTCTCCTGTAGGTGATTCCCTGGCATTGGCTGCCTGTCTTTGCTGGGCATTTTATTCACTGTTGATGAAATATGCCACCGAACATTATTCATCAACCTTTATTACGCGTAAGGTTTTCTTTTACGGTTTGTTGACCGTTTTGCCTTATTATCTGATAGACCCCCATTTTCCAAGTTTCACACAATTAACACAACCGGTGGTCATGTATAATCTGTTGTTCTTGGGATGTATTGCTTCGATGCTTTGTTTTTTGGCTTGGACATGGGCCATTTTTCATCTCGGAGCGATCAAGACAACCAATTATGTCTATGTAAATCCGGTAACCACGATTATCTTTGCCGCTTGGATCTTAAACGAGAAAATTACTTCTTTCTTTATGATTGGAAGTGTCTTGATCATGATAGGTCTTTATTTGAGCAATAAAAAGGAACAAAGTACGTTAGAAAGGCAATTACCTGTCTGATACCTTATGTCTATTTCGTGGTTGCTCATCGGAATATTTACCTTTGTAGAACTCAATTGTGAGAATCTTTTTGATTGTGTTGACGACCCTATAACACAGGACGAACAGTTCTTGCCTTCATCTGATTATCATTGGACTTATTCGCGTTACTGGCGCAAAATCAATCGTACCGCACAGACCATTCTGTCGTGCGGGGAGGATGGCAACGATTGGTCGCTACCTGATATGGTCGCCCTGTGTGAGGTTGAGAACGACAGTTGTATGGTCGATCTTACCAAACGTTCCTTATTAAGAAAGGCCCGATACGAATATGTGATGACTCATTCGCCTGACGAAAGAGGAATCGATGTGGCCTTGCTCTATTCTCCTTTGACCTTTCAACTTCTTCATTATCATTCCATCCGTGTCAATCCGTTGCCAGACATGCGTCCGACGCGCGATATCCTTTATGCCTGCGGGTTGATTGGTGAAAGAGATACCCTTCATGTGTTCGTTGTTCATGCGCCTAGCCGGTCAGAAGGAGAACAACCTACCCGAGCTCACCGCCGCGTGGTTGCCAACCGTTTGTTGGCTTCCATTGATTCTTTGAGATCTGTCTCTGCCAATGCCCGTATCATGATTGCCGGCGATTTTAATGATTATTCGTCTGATGAAAATATTCAATTTATTGGACAACACGGGTTGAAAGATGTCTCTTCAAAAGCCGTTGGGCGCCATGGGGCCAAGGCAACCTACCGGTATCAGGGAGAATGGGGCAGTTTAGATCACATCTTTGTTGATGATCCAACCAGTCATTCATTAGCAGAATGCAGCGTGCATGATGCTCCTTTCTTATTGGAAAAAGATGAAAAATTTGGCGGAGTAAAACCTTTTCGCAATTATCTAGGACCGCGATATAAAAATGGTTACAGCGACCATCTGCCTTTAGTGGCAAGGTTCAACTGGTAATTTTGTTCTTTTGCAACGATCAAACTAAAAACATTCTCTTAAAGGATAGAAAATCAATGCGTTGCAATATGATGTGTATTGCACGTCGATATGCATGGGTTTGTTCATCAATATCAATGATATTGTCTGTCAATAAGGCCCATTTCATTTTCCATCCCTGTTTTTTCTGTTGTTTGGCAAAAAAAGTTTTTGAAAATCAACCGGTTAAGATGATTTTTTGTATTTTTGCGTCGTCCGTGGCAACACGTGTCTTCCTTAATATCAGAAAAATAATTTTTGACATAATTATCATGAAAACGAATCGCAGAACGTTTTTAAAAACAATGGGCGCATTGGGCGTTTTTACCATTGTACCACGCAATGTGTTGGGTGGAAACAACTTTATTGCACCAAGTGACCAATTGACGAAGGGCATTATAGGTGTAGGTGGTATCGGCAGGTCGTCCTACCATTTTACCAGTACTGACGCATGCAGACTGGTGTCTGTTTGTGATGTCGATGAAAAGCATTTGCAATCGGCTTTAGAACTGGGTAAAAAGAAATTTGGGACAACCTTACAGTCGTACCATGACTTTCGTGATTTAATTCACGATTCAAATGTCGATATCGTTCACATCGCCACACCTCCACATTGGCATGGACTGATGGCCATTGAGGCTGCCAGGGCTGGAAAAGACATCTGGTGCGAGAAACCCATGACAAGAACCATCGGTGAAGGACGTCGTGTGATAGAGGCTGTGAGTCGTTACAATCGAATTTTCAGGTTAAATACCTGGTTTCGCTTTACTGACACGTTTTATGGGTTGGGTACAACCGTTGAGCCACTCAAGAAATTGGTAGACAGTGGACTGTTGGGATGGCCGCTGAAAGTAACTGTTTCGGGTGCGACAGGCTTTGCGTGGAAATTCTTCTGGGTGGGCAAAGACAATTTGTCGCCTCAGCCGGTTCCCCAAGAACTGGATTACAATATGTGGTTAGGCCCAGCTCCTTATAAGCCATACAATGCTCATCGGGTGCACAGTACCTTCAGGGGTTATTGGGATTATGACGGAGGCGGGTTGACCGATATGGGTCAACATTATCTGGATCCAGTCCAATATCTTTTGGGGAAGGATCATACTTCTCCGATAAAGGTCGAGGTTGAAGCTCCTCAACAGCATTATGACGCAGTAGGCATCTGGCAAAAGATTGTGTATACCTACGAAGACGGTTGTCAAATAGTACTTGAGGGCGAAGGATTCGAGAGTCAGGGTCACACGCCTTATATCGAAGGTCCGAAGGGAAAGGTGTATAAGGGATTTGAATGTACCATTCCGGATGTGATGAACAAGTTGGCGGAGTATCCTGATCCTGAACCGCAGAACACCGATTTTCTTGATTGTGTACGCTCGCGTAAGAAATTTGCCTTGAACGAAATCAACGGCTACCATAGTTGTACGTTGGTCAATATGGGTGTGGTGGCCTTGCGTCTGCATCGCAGTGAGTTGAAATTCGATCCAGAAACGCAATTGTTTATTGGAGATGATGCTGCCAATGCTCTGGTAAACCAGCCTTTTCGTGAGGGTTGGACGTTTTAATGCAAAGAAATTCAACTTTCCAAATGAAAAACTTTCAAAAAGATTCTTATGAAAAACCTTAAATATTCAGTACTACTCATTTTATTTTTCTGGCTCGGTTCTCAAGCGCCTGTGCTGGCACAGATAGACAGCAGGGGCCGTGTAACATCGACGATTATTGCTGATGGATTAGCGCAATTGCCAGCTAAGAATATCTCAACCTACAACCAAGTCATGGAAGAATTGGCTCAGACGGGTTCTGTTGGAATGAAATCGCTGATCGGTATGATGAATCCTTCTGCACAAGGAGGAAATGCATCATTCGAATATGCCATTGATGGTATAGTTAATTATGTAACCAGACCCGACAAGGTTAATTTGAAAGACAAGGTGAAAGACGGTCTCGTACAAGGTCTTCAGGACTGTAAAGACGAGGTTCAGCAGGCATTTCTGTTAACTCTTTTGCAGAAATTGGCTACAGCTTCCGACGTGTCTGTCTTTGAGTCATATCTTCAGAAAGACTATTTGAGGCCTTATGTACTTCAAGCTCTGGCTGTCATTCCCGGAATAGATGATTATCTGGTTGAGAAAATTCCCAATTCACCGCTGTCAAAGAGTTCGTTGGCACATCTTATCTCCATGCGTCAACTAACCCATTCATCGCTAGAGCCATTGCTGTTGTCGTGGATACCCGGAGCCGATGATTCGACCCTGACAGAAATCTACCATGCACTGGCTGTTTGTGGAACGTCTAAATCACTGAATCCTTTGAAAGCTGCAGCCTCAAAAGCAGGGTATCAGTACGAAAAAACTCATGCAACCGACAGTTATCTGCAATTGCTAACCAGACTGTCATTAACAGATGCCAAGCCTGTAAACAAGCAAGCCAGGATATTGATGAACCGGACGAATCGTTCGGTTCGGTGTGCAGGTCTGCAATTGTTACTTCAAACCTCAGGGCAAAAGGGTGAATCTGAGATTTTCAAAGCATTGAAGGATGAAGATATCCAATTCCGTAACACTGCGTTGCAAATGGCTGAAAAAGTGGCGGGGAAAGCTATATATAGCCGTGTTGCTCAAAAGATTGACCAGTTCTCCATACCAGCACAAACAGACGTTGTAAGATGGTTGGGAAATAACCGGCAGCAAGGATTAACAGATGTTATCATCAAGAAGATGAACGACGATAACAAAGAACTGGCTTCAGCTGCCATCAAGGCTGGTACACAGGTGGGTGGCGATCAGGTATTGAAGGCAATAATCGGTTTGTTGGGTGGTCGTTATGGTGAGGAATCCTTCAAGGCGTTAGGGTCGTTCGCTGAAAATATCAATTCAACAGTGGTGGGTGCCCTGGATACTGAAGGTACTTCTGCACAAGAAAAACTCCTTCAATTGGTTGCCAAACGAAAAATGAGTCAAGCTTATCCAAAGGTTATTCGCTTGTTGGGCTCAGAAAATACGAATGTAAAGAATGCTGCTTATGATGCTTTGGGCGAAATCTCGACATTTGATCATTTTGATTCTCTGTGTGATAAGATGGAGAAAGCGGATGGACAGATGCGCGAAAAGTTACAAAAAGCAGCGCTATATGCGCTCCATCTGCAAAATGCCGATGTACAATATGCTGCTATCGACAAGCGAATGAACGCTTCATCAGCCCCTCAACTGTATGATGCGATGTTGGCACAGGCAGGTAATCAACAAGCGATAGCCCGACTGGTGAAAGAGTATCGTCAGTCTTCTGCTCAGCAAGAGGCGTTTGACGCCTTGTTGAAAGTGGAAAATCCTTTGGCCATAGACGTGCTTTACCAAATTGCTTCAACGAATGCTGACCAGAGAGAAGATGCCCTTACTCGTTGTTTAACGCTTGTAAAAGGCACAGAAATGAACAATGCCGTGCAGTATTTGCTGTATCGTCGGGCACTTGAGCTTCATCCTTCAGCAAAGGTTGAGAATGCTTTTCTGGATGCTGTAGGTCAGATCCCTGAATGGCCGGCCTTGGCTCTAGCGGCAAGTTACATGGAAAATTCGGCAAATGCCTTTGATGCTGCCACTGCTGTTAAGAACATTATCAGTAAGAATAAAACGCTGTTGGGTGGGCCGACGGTAAAAAATTGGTTGCAAAAAGCCATGGAAGTGTTTGGTGAACGCAAGGAAGATCCAGATGCCGGTTATGCCGTTGATGAAATAAAAGGAATGCTTGCTAAACTGGCTGCTGATGGATTCGATATTTCAGTCGATAAAGGTACGGCAAAGGGAAAAACAACGGTGGGAATCAAAAAGGCTCTTGAAAACTTTGAATTGTATTTTGACTGGAAGACCAACGGAAAAGGTCGGTTGGATCTTCGATCGATGCCAGAAGTCATACTGGACGGTCAAAATGGACCTCAGTTCATGTTTGCTGACCAAAATAAAGCACCAGAGATCGGTTCGACGGTTCAACCCGGACAATGGAACACGATGTATCTTCAATTGGTTAACGACCGCTTGACAATTGTTTCGAATGGTGTTGTAGTGGCACAAAACGCCATTATCAGGAATAGCGTTGCTGCATCGCCAACCAATGTCAAAGGGCTGGTTCGTTTCTTTGGCGGAGATGAAGGTTTGGAGGTACGTGACTTAGCTTTGCATGAATTGCCTTCAACGCCCGTTTTCACACTTTCTAAGGAAGAAAAGGCAGCAGGCTTTGAAGTACTTTTCGATGGTCGTTCGCTTAACCAATGGGAAGGAAATCTTGTGAACTATGTGCCCAACGACGGAAATATATATGTAGATGCTGGTTATGGAAACGGTGGTAATCTGTATTCAAAGAAAAAATACAGCGATTTTGTTTATCGTTTCGAATTTAGTTTTGTACATCCCGGGGTCAATAATGGCATAGGAATCCGCACCAAGCATGACGTTGATGCAGCTTACGATGGAATGGAGATTCAGGTTCTCGATCATGATGATCCAATTTATAAAGGCTTGCATAGTTACCAACAACATGGTGCTGTGTATGGTGTCATCGTTCCAAAGCATGTCAAGTTTGGACCATTGGGAACTTGGAATGCCGAAGAGATCAGAGCCGTGGGTGATCATATCACCGTTACCGTAAATGGTCAGGTCATCCTTGATGGCAATATTCGTGAAGCTTGTCAGGGACACAATGTAAGTCCTGATGGTAGTGACAACAACCCTTATACGGTTGACCATAAAAACCATCCAGGTTTGTTCAATAAAGAGGGCAATATCAGCTTTTGTGGCCATGGTGAAGGCATCAGGTTTCGAAATGTCAGAATATTGGATTTGAGCAAGAAACGTTGAAAGATTTGCGAGATAGAACTGTTGACTTGGCGTAGGAGGATCAAAACACTCCTACGCCAATTATTATTTCGGTCTATTTTTGCGATTTCAAAAAAATATCGTAATTTTGCACGATAGAGCAATGCTTTGTGCAAACATGTTGCATGACAATGATCGTCGTATTTCAATGTGCCATCTGCCTATCGGGTTGTCATCTCAATCGCTTTGACACTGGCCTTTTTTACTTGTTTAATATCGTCATTGTTTTCATTTTCAGTGTTATTGAAAAATAAAAGATGAGACAAGATTGCAGGCCGAAAGCATTTTAACAAGCTAATAACGAAATAATATATGTTTGAAAATCTAAGTGAAAGACTTGAACGGTCATTTAAGATATTAAAGGGTGAAGGCAAGATTACAGAAATCAATGTTGCTGAAACACTAAAAGATGTTCGAAGAGCCTTGCTTGACGCCGACGTTAACTACAAGGTAGCCAAGAGCTTTACCGACCGCGTGAAAGAGAAGGCATTGGGTATGAACGTGCTCACAGCCGTGAAACCCGGACAGTTGATGGTTAAAATTGTCCATGACGAGTTGGCAGAACTGATGGGTGGTGAAGCTGCTGAATTACATTTGGACAGCAGACCCTCTATTATCCTGATGTCGGGTTTGCAGGGTTCGGGTAAGACCACTTTCTCTGGAAAGCTGGCAAACCTTTTGAAAACCAAGCAAAGAAAGAATCCGCTGTTGGTTGCCTGCGACGTTTATCGCCCGGCTGCCATTGAACAGTTGAAAGTTGTCGGAGCCCAGATAGAGGTAGAAGTTTATAGCGAACCAGAAAGCAAGGATGTTGTTTCAATTGCCATGAACGCCATTCAATATGGAAAGTCAAAGGGATTTGATGTTATCATTATAGATACTGCTGGTCGTTTGGCCATCGATGAGGAGATGATGGACGAGATTTACAACGTCAAACAAACTGTTCATCCCAATGAGACGTTATTCGTAGTAGACTCTATGACGGGTCAGGATGCTGTAAATACCGCGAAGGAATTCAACGACCGTCTGGATTTTGACGGTGTGGTTCTGACAAAATTGGATGGTGATACCCGTGGTGGTGCTGCGCTTTCTATCCGTACCGTTGTGACCAAGCCCATCAAGTTTGTTGGTACAGGCGAAAAGATGGAGGCTATCGATATCTTCTATCCTGCTCGTATGGCAGACCGTATCTTAGGAATGGGTGACATTGTTTCTTTGGTTGAACGTGCACAGGAACAATTTGATGAAGAAGAAGCCAAACGTCTGCAGAAGAAAATTCTGAAGAACAAATTTGATTTCAACGATTTCTTGAATCAAATCGAGCAGATCAAGAAGATGGGTAATATCAAGGATTTGGCTGCCATGATTCCAGGTGTAGGCAAAGCCATCAAGGATGTAGATATCGATAATGATGCTTTTAAGAGTATCGAAGCGATTATCAAGAGCATGACCCCTAGTGAACGGACCAATCCTGAGATGCTCAACGCTTCCAGAAAACAGCGTATTGCTAAAGGAAGTGGTACAAATATACAGGAAGTTAACCGTTTGATCAAACAGTTTGATCAAACAAGAAAGATGATGAAAATGGTATCGGGCAACCAAATGGCTGGTATGATGAGCCGTATGAAAGATGCTCCCGGAATGAAATAAATGAAGATATACTTATGCAACTAATAGATGGTAAGGCTACTGCAGCCGCTATAAAAAACGAAATAGCTGAAGAAGTGAAAGAAATTGTCGCCAAAGGTGGCAAACAACCGCATCTAGCTGCTGTTTTGGTCGGCCATGACGGCGGTAGTGAAACCTATGTTAAGAATAAGGTTTTAGCTTGTGAACAATGTGGATTCAAGTCAACTCTGATTCGTTTTGAGGAAGATGTTACACAGGAAGAACTCCTTGATTGTGTTTTAAAACTCAATAAGGACGACGATGTTGATGGATTTATCGTTCAACTTCCTCTCCCTAAACACATTGACGAACAAAGTATCATCATGGCGATCGATTATAAAAAAGATGTTGATGGGTTCCATCCAATCAATGTTGGTCGAATGGCAATTGGGCTACCTTGTTTTATCTCGGCAACGCCCTTGGGTATCCTGACTCTTTTGCAGCATTACAAGATAGCGACCAGTGGTAAAAAATGCGTAATTCTTGGAAGAAGTAATATCGTTGGCAAGCCAATGGCACAGCTGATGATGCAAAAACAGTTTGGTGATGCAACGGTAACAGTTTGCCATAGTCATTCTAAAACATTGAAGGAAGAGTGTCGTGAAGCTGATATCATCATTGCAGCGATTGGTCAACCGAACTTTGTGACAGCCGATATGGTGAAAGAGGGTGCCGTGGTGATTGATGTTGGTACGACAAGAGTTCCGGATGCAACACGCAAAACTGGATTCAAATTGACTGGTGACGTGAAGTTTGATGAAGTTTCTCCAAAATGCAGCTTTATCACTCCGGTCCCCGGAGGAGTAGGACCGATGACGATTTGTTCGCTGATGAAGAACACATTGGCTGCCGGTAAAAAAGAATATTACAAATGACATCAGAAGAATATTACCAACAAGGCAATGCCTTTCGCAAGCAAGGCGATTGGCAACGGGCACTGAATTGTTACAACGAGGCAATCTCTTTGGATCCCAATTCGCCAGCTGTGCATGCCAAAAAGATGTTGGATGATATTCTTGAATTTTATAACAAAGATTCGTATAACCCTTAACTCTAATAGATTGTATTATGAGCAAAATAAAAGGAGCCATCGTTGTTGATGTAGATCGCTGTAAAGGCTGCTCGCTTTGTGTGGTGGCATGCCCTGAAGGGGTTATCGCATTGGCTCAGAAAAATGTGAACGTGCATGGTTACCGATATGCAGAACCGATTCATCCGGATGATTGCATCGGCTGTGCTATTTGCGGTATGGTATGTCCTGATGGATGTATTTCTGTGTATAAGAAACGAATGGAGGTGTAACGATTATGGCAGATGGTGAAGTAACGTTAATGAAGGGAAATGAGGCCATTGCCCATGCCGCTGTACGATGTGGTGCTGACGGTTTCTTTGGTTATCCGATAACCCCTCAAAGTGAGATTATTGAAACGCTTGCACTGATGAAGCCTTGGGAAACAACCGGAATGGTTGTTCTGCAAGCAGAGAGTGAAGTTGCGTCTATCAATATGGTTTACGGAGGTGCTGGTGCTGGGAAACGCGTCATGACCAGTTCGTCGTCGCCTGGTATATCACTCATGCAGGAAGGAATTTCTTACATGGCTGGTGCCGAATTGCCAGGCGTTTTTGTAAATGTACAGCGTGGTGGCCCTGGTTTGGGAACCATACAACCTTCACAGAGTGACTATTTTCAATCAACGCGTGGTGGTGGTAATGGTGATTACAATGTGATCGTCTTGGCTCCAAATTCGGTTCAAGAGATGGCCGACTTTGTTGATCTGGCTTTTAACTTGGCCTTTAAATATAGAAATCCTGCCATGATTTTGAGTGATGGCGTCATAGGACAAATGATGGAGAAAGTAGTTTTGCCTCCATTCAAGCCCAGACGTACTGAAGAAGAAATCGTGAAAGAATGTCCTTGGGCAACGACCGGTAGGACAAAAGATCGTGAACCGAACATCCTTACTTCCTTGGAATTGAAGTC
>CALNBT010000226.1 GCA_937874345.1 uncultured Prevotella sp. | reverse complement strand
AATAGTGGCACTTCAAAAAATCATATTAAAACGATATTTATGGCTGATTTAGGACAGATTTCCATTCATTTTATCAAAATTATTTGCAATCTCAAAGAGAAAATTGACGAATATGATGAGTGATGCACGAAAGAAATCACTCTGAACTTACAAAAAAACTGCTTATCATCAGAACAACATTTGGACCGTCTGTCAACATTTCTATGATCAGCAGATTTACAATCAACTACAGAATCTCTTGAAAACATGGAGATTGAAGCAAAAAGTTATTGTGTTTTGGCTGTCGATGAAACAATACAGCCCTCCAATGCCAACAATGTTGCCTTTTTATCTAGTCCGCCGGCATAACCTGTGAGACTGCCATTCGTCCCTACTACACGGTGGCAGGGAACGATAATTGAGACAGGATTGTGCCCCACAGCCCCGCCAACGGCCTGAGCCGACATCTGCTTTAATCCCTGTTCTTGTGCATATCTGTGTGCCAGATATTGATAGGTGACCATCTCCCCGTAAGGAATTTCCAACAACATTTCCCATATCCGTTGTCGAAAGGGCGTACCTTTCAAATTCAGTTTAGGTGTAAAATGTGGTTGTTGGCCCTTGAAATAAAGATCAAGCCACTGGATGGTTTCTTCAAAAACCGGTAACAATGTTCCCGCGTCACCATCTGTTCCGAACGACTCGGGAAAATATTTCTGGCTTTCAAACCATAATCCTGTCAGCGCTTCTCCATCAGCAGCCATGAGCAATTGACCCATTGGCGACTGTACTACATAAGTATATGTTTTCAATTTTGCAAATTTAAAGATCGTATTATTTGGCAATTACACCCATCATCCTATCCAATCTTGCCAGAAACGATGGTGTTTTGCACTACTGCAAATATAAGATAATTAATGATCATCAGCAGCCTCTTTCCCTTCTTTTTTCTATTCAATAACGATCTCAGAACACATAGATGAATCATGTACGGCAAAGTCATGCAAATTGTTTGACAATATCAATGACTTCATCGATCAATATAGTGCATATCGAAGCACAAAACCATGCCTTTTGTTTTACCCTAACAACATCGGTATTTCGGTCATCAAACAGGTTTTGATGCTGTCTTGTGCGCAAACAGAAACACATTATGCGATAAAAGGAACAACAATCATGTAAAATATCAAAAATATATAACCCTCTGACTATCTTATCCTATCTTTTTATTATCTTTGCAGCATCTTGAACAGAGGATATTCTTCTATCATTCTGATCAAGTTTTGCCTTATCTTGAATGCAATATAATTCACAAACATACATGAAACAATTCAGATTAGTGAACAATGTGATGGGGTGGTTTGCCTTTTTGGTTGCCGCCATCGTCTATTGTAGTACCGTTGAACCGACAGCCAGCTTTTGGGACTGTCCAGAGTTTATCACTACTGCTCTCAAACTTGAAGTAGGACACCCACCGGGGGCCCCTTTCTTCATGCTGACAGCCAACCTTTTCTCGCATTTTGCGAGCAATCCGTCGCAAGTAGCCCACATGGTCAACATCATGAGTGCTTTGCTGAGTGCCACAACCATCCTGTTTTTATTCTGGACCATCACGCACCTGACCCGCAAACTGATTCTCAAAGAATGGGATCAGCTGACATTGGGTAAACTGATTGCCATTGAAGCGTCAGGCTTGGTGGGTGCGTTGATTTATACTTTCAGCGATACCTTCTGGTTTTCTGCTGTTGAAGGCGAGGTTTATGGTTATTCTTCGGCTTTCACGGCCGTGGTTTTCTGGCTGATTTTGAAGTGGGAAGACCATGCTGACGAGCCTCATAGTGACCGCTGGCTGTTGCTGATTGCCTACATGACGGGACTTTCTATCGGCGTTCACCTGCTCAATTTACTCTGTATCCCAGCCATCGTCTTGGTATTTGTTTATCGCAAGTTCCCTAATATCGAGGTCAAAGGTTCTCTGGTGGCACTGATCATCTCCTTTATCGTGGTGGCTGCCGTTCTCTATGGCATCATTCCTGGCATTATCACCGTAGGCGGATGGTTCGAGCTTTTGTTTGTCAATCAACTAGGACTACCGTTCAACACAGGTCTGATCATCTACATCATACTGACCGTGGCGACCGTCATCTGGGCTATTTACGAAAGCTATGTCGGCAAGAACAACAGGCACATGAACATCTCTTTCTTGCTCTCGATCGCCTTGTTGGGTATTCCTTTCTATGGATATGGCTGGAAGGCTGTATTCATCGGCATCGTTGTACTCGCCCTGTTGGGGTACGCTCTGCGCTATTCTCGTAAGGTTGAGAAGAAAAAGGTGCCACTCATCAGTGCCCGTATCAAGAATACCGTTTTGCTGGGATTGCTGATGCTCATGATTGGCTACGCTAGTTATGCAGTGATTGTGATTCGTTCTACTGCCAATCCTCCGATGGACCAGAATTCACCTGAAGACATCTTCACCCTTGGCAAGTACCTGGGCCGTGACCAATATGGCGACCGTCCGTTGATGTACGGACCGGCATATACCTCGCAGGTGAAACTCAATGTCGATGGAGATCAGTGCGTTCCCGACATGACTGAAGGCGCTCCTGTTTACAGTCGTAAGGAAAAAGCCAGCAAAGACGAAAAAGATTCTTACTTTGTTGTAACCCATAGTTCAAGCTATAATTATGCCCAAAACATGCTCTTCCCGCGCATGTACTCATCACAGCATGCCCAGGCATACGAAAGTTGGATGGGTGGTGTGGATGGAATCCAGGTTCCATACGACCGATGTGGTGAGAACATCATGGTGAAAGTGCCCACGCAGCTGGAGAATATCCGATTCTTCCTCTCTTACCAATGCAACTTCATGTATTGGAGGTACTTTATGTGGAACTTTGCAGGACGTCAGAACGATATCCAAGGCAATGGTGAATTGGAACATGGCAACTGGATATCGGGAATCCCAGTCCTTGACAATGCTCGGTTGGGCGACCAGAGCAAAATGCCCGACGAATTAAAATACAACAAAGGACATAACGTTTACTACATGCTACCCCTGCTCCTAGGCGTTATCGGACTGTTCTGGCAGGCATGGAGAGGCAAGCGCGGCATACGTCAGTTCTGGGTAGTGTTCTTCTTGTTCTTCATGACAGGCTTGGCCATCGTCATCTATCTGAACCAAACACCCATGCAGCCTCGTGAGCGAGACTATGCATATGCGGGCTCGTTCTATGCCTTCGCAATCTGGTGCGGTCTGGGTGTCGCGGCCATCATCGACCTATTGAAGAGGTATCTGAAACTCAATGAAACAGCATTAGCAGCCATCGCATCCATCGCCTGCGTACTGGTTCCAATCCAGATGGCCAGTCAAAACTGGGACGATCACGACCGCAGCAACCGCTACACTTGTCGTGACTTCGGACAGAACTACCTCATGACCCTTCAGGATAAAGGTAATCCGATTATCTTTACCAATGGTGACAACGATACCTTCCCATTGTGGTACAACCAGGATGTTGAAGGTGTACGTACTGATGCACGCGTTTGCAACCTGAGCTACCTGCAGACCGACTGGTACATCGACCAGATGAAGCGACCTGCTTACGATTCGCCATCAGTGCCTATCACATGGCCTCGACTCGATTACTGTGCCGGAACCAACGAGGCGGTGCCTATCCAAGCCAATTGGAAGCACCAGATCATGGACTTTTACAAGCAAAATCCTGCCGAAGCCAAGAAACAATTCGGTGACAATCCATTTGAATTGAAGAATATCATCAAGTACTGGATGCGTTCTAAGAACGAAGAAATGCACGTGATCCCTACCGATACTGTTTTCGTAACCATCGACAAAGAAGCTGTTAAGAAGAGTGGAATGATGCTCGCATCTGATACGATTCCCGACAAGATGGTGATCTCTCTGGCCGGTAAGCGTGCGCTTTACAAAGGCGACATGATGATGCTCGAGATGATTGCTGAATGTGGCTGGACGCGTCCTATATACGTTGCAACGACCGTTGGTGCCGATAATTACATGAACCTGGGCGACAACTTCATCAGTGAAGGACTGGCCAACCGTATCACTCCTTTCACGACCAACAAACCGGGCGTAAAGAATTATGATACCGAGAAGGCATACAACAACCTGATGAACCGTTACAAGTACGGTAATCTGGAACATAAAGGCCTGTATATCGACGAAACAACGATGGGTATGTGCTTGACACACCGGCGCTTGTTTGCCCAACTGGCCACCGAACTGATCAATGAAGGAAAGACAGAAATGGCCAAGAAGGCCCTGGATAAATGCGAAAAAGTGATACCAGACTATAACGTTCCCCACTCTTGGAGAGGCGGTTCGATGGACATTGCACAGGCTTACGTAAGACTGGGAGAAAAGGCTAAGGCCAATAAAATCTGTCAAAAGCTTTGGAACGACTATCGACAATATGCCGAATGGTACCTCCAATTCAACGGAGCAACATTCCTTTCTTCACAAAAAGACTGTATGTTGTACTTCCAATTGATGATGGAAATCACCAAAGTTACCGAGACATACGACAAAGCCTTGGCTAAAAAGCAGATCAACGAGTTGAATAAATATTACTCGATGTATGCACAAAAAGGTGGAAAGACTTTAGAATAACGATTTTATCAACGAGTGCCGGTTGCCAATGACCTTCCTTATCATTGACTTCCGGCACTCTTTATTTATCATCCACTCACAAGATGTTCATAGAACAACCTGCCAAATGGCTACGATGGCTATACCCTAACGCCGCTTGGCGCATGGATACGAATGATCATTCGGTCTATATCACTTTCGATGATGGTCCGATACCCAGTTCGACACCCTTTATACTGGACACCTTGGCCGAATTTAACGTCAAGGCAACCTTCTTCATGGTGGGAGAAAATGTGTTGAGACACCACGACCTTTACAACCGCATCGTGGAAGAAGGCCATCAGGTTGGAAACCATACCTTCAATCACCTTGGCTCGTTTAAGCACTGGGCACTGACTTATGGCATCAATGTAGAGAAGGCAAACGAGCTCATTCACTCACATCTCTTCCGCCCTCCTCATGGGTGGATGAAGTGGTCGGTCTACTGGTGGCTGTCAAAGAAATACCGCATCGTGATGTGGGATTTGGTGACAAGAGACTATTCCAAATGGCTAACAGCAGAAGATGTGCTGAACAATGTCAAGAAATATGCGCGCAATGGCTCGATTATCACCTTTCACGACTCAACCAAGAGTGTGGAAAAATTACGATACGCCTTGCCAGAAGCGTTGAAATGGTTGAAAGAACAAGGATATGAATTCAAAACTTTCAATTGAACTGAAGGCTGAGGCATTGCGTCTCGGCTTTTTTGGTTGCGGTATCGCCCGTGCAGGTGCTGTCGACAATACGACAAAAAATAACTTCGGACAATGGCTTGAAGAGGGTTTGCAGGCCGACATGGGTTATATGGCCGGCCACCAAGATAAAAGGCTCGATCCACGGTTGTTGATGAAAGGATTGAAGAGCATTGTATGTGTGGCCATGAATTATGCTCCTGCACAACATATTCCTGAGAACGAGTGGCAGCTGGCAGCCTATGCCTATGGCGAAGACTATCATGAAATTGTCAAGAACAAGCTCAGAGCATTGGCTCATCGGTTTCGGTTCAAGGAAGTAATGCAGGACGAAGACCAAGATGACGATGAACATGTTATCCATTATCGCGTATTTTGCGATACAGCACCCATCCTGGAACGGTATTGGGCTGCGCAAGCCGGCTTGGGATGGATTGGGCGTAACCATCAATTGATCATTCCAAAAGCCGGGAGTATGTTCTTCTTAGGCGAACTCTTTCTCGATATCGACTTGGAATATGATTCTCCTCAATCCAATCGTTGTGGTACATGCCATGCCTGCATTGAGGCTTGTCCTACCTGTGCTTTATCCCTCGGCGGACCTTTGGACGCCAACAGATGTCTGTCTTATCAGACCATTGAGAACCGATACGACATTCCTTCTCCTCTGATTAAGAAAATGGGAAACACCATTTACGGTTGCGACAAATGCCTGGAGGCTTGCCCGTGGAACCGGTTTGCACAGCCAAACGACCTTCCAGAACTGCAACCAAAGCCTGAATTACTACAGATGACGCGTTCACAATGGATGAATTTGTCCATCGATGACTACCAAAAGCTTTTTAAAAAGAGTGCCGTCAAGCGGGCAAAATACGATGGGTTGATGCGAAATATACGTGCCATTTCATCGTTACCACGAGAAAGTGCCAAGCAAAATACAATCACGGCAAATGGAAACCCATTAAAAGAACAAAGCGATCAGAATGAAAATGATGAACAATCCTAACGACTTTAGCATACTCGAAAGAGAAATCAGTACCTTTTTTCGTCAATTTGCACTCACCATCCTCCATCAAAAGCATATTGATGTCAACGACAAACGGGCATTTAAGGAAGCTTTGATAGAGTATTATGAACAGATTTATCCGGCATTTTCACAAACAGAAGTGTTTAAAAGGTGTTTTGAAAAGGAACATCATGAGCAAATGGTTGAAGCGTACAAAGAGAACTTCTTCTTGTTGTTGCAAGGAACACTGCCACCTGCCTTGGAAAAAGATCAAAATATCAAACCATAGCCGTCATGACATCCATTGAAAGAAAGCACCAGCTACGAGACAACAAGCTGTATGTCTCGATGCAGAAACTAACCGTTTATTTGGATAAATATTATCTGGACGGCGTCATTGGACTGATTCCTGGAGGCATTGGTGACATCATTCCGGCACTGTTTGGCATGACATATATCTATTTCAGCCTGTTCAAGTTACGCTCTGTTCCATTGACGCTCGCCGTTGTAAACAACACTTTGCGTGACATCCTATTGGGATTGATACCGTTTTATGTGGGGGATGCCATCGATTTCTTTCACAAATCTAACACCAAAAACATGGCTTTGATAGATGGTTTTATCAATGACGATACCAACATCATGAAGAAAGTGAACCAAAAAGCCCTGCAATCGCTTTTGGTACTGTTCGCCTTATTGACTGGAATCGGACTCCTCATTGCACTGCTGATAATGATTGCTAAGAGCCTTGGCACCATTCTCTTCTCGTAAACGGGGTACATTCAACGATAAAAAGAGCCCCATACGATTGATGTCGCATGGGGCTTTTTGGTGATATCCTTGCCGTCTTTGCAGCCCAGATATTCTTTATTGCATGTCATAGACTACCTGCATCAGCTTCTTGCCAATGGCATCAGCCTCTTCAGGAGTCGCAGCCTCACTGTAAACACGGATAATCGGTTCGGTATTACTCTTGCGCAAATGTACCCATTTGTCAGCAAAATCAATTTTAACGCCGTCGATATCGGTTACCTTTTCATCCTTGAACATTTCTTTCACGCGTTCCAAAATAGCGTCAACATCTGTTTCAGGGGTGAGATCGATGCGGTTTTTGCCCATGTAATAAGTTGGATACTGCTTTCTCAGTTCGCTGACAGTGCAGCCTTTTTGTGCCAATAACGACAAGAACAGTGCAATACCGACCAAGGCATCACGTCCATAATGGCTTTCGGGGTAGATCACTCCACCATTGCCTTCTCCGCCAATCACAGCCTGTACCTCTTTCATCTTGGTGGTAACGTTTACCTCGCCCACAGCAGCGGCAGTATACTGTCCGCCATGTTTAACGGTAACATCACGTAATGCACGGGTAGAGCTGAGGTTTGAAACGGTATTTCCCGGTGTCTTGCCCAACACATAATCAGCCACGCTGACCAGTGTATATTCTTCTCCAAACATGTTACCCTGTTCGTCAATGAAAGCCAAACGGTCTACATCTGGATCGACCACGATACCTAAATCGTAGCCACCTTTTGCCATTTCACCCATGATCCCACCGAGGTTTTTCTCCAATGGTTCGGGGTTATGCGCAAAATCGCCTGTGGCTTCACCATTCATCATCTTGTATTCTACGCCCAATGCCTTCAAAAGCGCGGGCAGAATGATACCGCCGACACTATTGATAGAATCGACAACGACCCTGAAATGGGCATTCTTGATTGCCTCGGTATTGACTAATTTCAGGGCGAGCACACTGTCAATATGACGCCGATTGAATGTATTATCCTCGGTATAAAGTCCCAAATGGTCTACATCAGCATAGATAAAATTTTCTTTCTCTGCAATATCCAGCACTTCTTCTCCGTCCTCTTTTGTCAGGAATTCGCCTTCGTCGTTCAACAGTTTCAGAGCATTCCACTGTCGTGGATTATGACTTGCAGTGATAATGATACCTCCTGCAGCCTTGCTCATCGTGACAGCCAATTCGGTTGTCGGTGTTGTAGCCAGACCGATATTAATAACATCGTATCCTATACCCATCAAGGTACCGCATACAACGTTCTTGACCATTTCACCAGAGATACGTGCATCACGTCCGACAACGATTGTATTGCTGTCTGATTTGCCACTCTTGCGAATGAATGTGGCATAGGCAGAAGTAAACTTCACAATGTCCAACGGATTGAGTGTATCGCCTGACGGTCCGCCAATGGTACCGCGGATGCCAGAAATAGATTTTATAAGCGTCATATTTTCCGGATATTTTAGTTAAATATGTATCAATTTATGGTAAGGGAATTTACCTTCCCCGCTGATAAGTAATGTCATACAGACAAGGATATACGTTTTGCTGAGCATAAGCTTGACCACTGGAATGAGGCACTATTAATCGAACCCTGGCGATTTCGTCACCTTCGCTGATTGGCCGACCGATGTTGATATAGCTCAGGGGCACCAGCCATCCTGTAGGAACGACTGTACTTCCATAAGCAGAAGCCATCACACTTTCGCCACTGATAAATGAAGCAGTGAATGTACCGCTTGTATTGTGCACGGTCATCTTATCCACTAACGATGAATAGTATAAGACATCGTTCGACAACTGAATCGAGTCGTTCAGTAAGTTTCGTTCCCAAAAACGGCATAATATACCTGCTGTCTCGCCAGCCTTGATCTTCTCTCCCACACCGTTTCTTACTATCTGCATGTATACACCATTGCCAGACAACAGCACAAACTCGTTGCGAGCAACATTGGTTTGATAGTTCTGAGCTTTAAATGTTTCTTCAGTGATGACATTAACTGACGAGTCGGCCAGATATTTATTGATGGCTGCTAACTCTGTCTTCTTCTGTTCAGCATAAGTTTGGACTTTATTGCACGAAGCAAACAAGCACACGACAATGAAAGTGAGAAGTGATATAAAGATTTTATTCATTTGTTCAAATATCAGTTTAAGTTGCAAAGATACTGAAACCCAACATAATTGCAAAACAAAACTTCGCTTTTAAGGTTTATTTCTTTTTCAGTTGCACGCTATAATAAGCAATAGCCTCGCGGGTAATCTTCACGGCTTCGTCGAGCGAGCAAAGAAGTTTGCCTCCACTGGCATTGACATGGCCTCCACCATTAAAAAACTTAGAAGCCATTTCGTTACAAGGGAAATCGCCAACCGACCTCAAGCTCACCCATACCACATTGTCTTTACGGTCATCTTCGCGGAGGCTGATGGCCAGCTTCATTCCCCTGATAGACAGCGGAATATTGACAAGTCCTTCGGCATCACCCTTCACAAAGTGGAAATCTCGCATATTCTCACGGGAGATGGCAAAATACGAGGCATGCAAGTCATCTAACACATTGAGTTTCTGTGACATGATATAGCCACGAAGACGAATGGCCCACTGGCTGTAATTATGGTAAACGTTTTTGTAAATTTTGTCCTTGTCGATGCCTTTGGTAAGCAATTCACTGATGATGAAGTAGATTTCTGGGTCAGAAGAATGGTAAGTAAAGCCGCCGGTGTCGGTCATCATTCCGCAATAGATAGGGATTGCACATTGGGTAGACATCTTTTCAAAGCCTCCCATCTGCCAGATAATACGGAAAATCAGCTCGCTGGTACTGCAAGCCTCTTCCCGCCAAATCATCAATACTGCATCGAGGTCGGGATTGGTATGATGGTCAACCATCACTTTCTTTCCCTTGGCAGCATCGAGAAGGGGTTGCATCTCTTCCACCCTGCTGGAACTTCCAAAGTCGAGACAGAAAATCAAATCGGCCTGATTGAATAATTTCTCTACCTCTTCAGGGTGTTTGTCATACCGTATCACCTTTTCGTTATTGGGCAGCCAGCGCAAAAAATCGGGATAGGAGTCGGGTACCACCACCTGGACATCTTTATTAAACTGCTCGCGAAGGTAGCCACACCATGCCAAGGACGATCCCAAAGCATCTCCATCTGGTGACTTGTGTCCTAATATAAGTACATGCTGCGCTTCAGTAATGAGCAGTCTCATCTTGTTCAACTCTTCTTCTGAGAGAATATCAATATCCATCGTTGTAGCTTAACAATCTTATGAAATGAACAAGTTGCGAAATCGACCCGTGAACGAAGCTAAAGTTTTTTTCAAACTGATCCACTCCCAATAGCAGGGGGCGGTAGTCTTGTTCACTGACCGACTTGACAACTTGTCAATATTTGTTCTTATTAGAATAATTTTGCTGGATAAACGCCCTCGTCTACCAACTTCTGAATACGAGCAACGGTATCTTCACGGTCGGCTGAGTAAGTCACACCAAACCATTTACTGGTAGTGTCGAGCACTTTCACAGTTGCCGTTCCTTCATTGATCAGTTTATTCACCATCAATGGAATAAAGAACTCAGCCTTGAGGTTCTCGATATTCTTTGGATCAGAAAGGAATTCTTTGAAATAAGCTTCACTATAGTCGAAGTAGTCGGGCGTAAAGCCCCACATATTCATCGATACGGGCGTATTGTCGTCTACGGCAACCCAGTTGCCCTGTTCGTCCTTATAACTTACCTTTCCGTCTACACGCATGATCTCAGTACGTTCTACTACAGTCGTCAGGTGACCTTCTTCGTTCTTCGAACAGATGCCACGAGCAACGGTACCATTCTCAGAAAGCGTGTTTCCAATTCGGAATCCAACCATTGAATAATCGTTCTTGGCTCCTTCGGGCAATTCGGACAATAACTTACCAATAACCATGAAAGCATCACGATTGTAGAAGTCGTCACAGTTGATGACGCAGAACGGCTCGTGAATCAAGTCTTTGGCCATCATCACAGCATGATTGGTACCCCATGGTTTCACGCGTCCTTCCGGAACATCGAATCCCTCGGGCAACTTGTCTAACGACTGAAAGCACAACTCTGCAGGGATATGACCTTCGTATTTGGAGAGAACCTTCTCTTTAAAGTCATTCTCAAAGTCTTTTCTGATCACAAAAACAAGCTTTCCAAATCCTGCCTTGATCGCATCGTAGATAGAATAATCCATGATGGTTTCGCCATTGGGGCCCAGACCATCGAGTTGTTTCAGACCGCCGTATCTGCTACCCATACCGGCTGCCAGCAGCAATAATGTAGGTTTCATAATGTTGTTATTTTAAAATTTAACGTATGATCGTTTTGTATAAAGGATAAACGAATAGCCACAATAGGGGCCTCAGCGTTATCGTGATGCAAACTTACAAAAAAATCTTGATTTGATGGTCGTGTAAACAAGAAAACATATCCA
>CALNBT010000225.1 GCA_937874345.1 uncultured Prevotella sp. | reverse complement strand
CGAATGATAAAATCGGTTTGGTGGTGTTCGCTGGTGATGCTTTCGTTCAGCTTCCTATAACGAGTGATTATGTCAGTGCAAAGATGTTCCTACAAAATACCGACCCATCTCTTATTGCGACGCAAGGAACTGACATTGCAAGAGCGATTAGTCTCTCAGAGAAAAGTTTTACACAACAGTCAAATATAGGACGGGCTATAGTCTTGATAACTGATGGAGAAGACCAAGAAGGTGGCGCTTTAGAAGCGGCCGAAGACGCTCGGAAGAAGGGTATTAATGTCTTTATTCTAGGCGTTGGAGATACGAAGGGCGCTCCAATCCCATTTGGTAATGGTGAATATTTGAAAGATAATTCAGGACAAACAGTGATGACAGCTTTGAATGAGAATATGTGTCAAGAGGTAGCTAAGGCAGGTCATGGAACTTATATCCATGTTAACAACACCAATGATGCACAGAAACGCTTGAATAATGAACTGACAAAACTCCAAAAGGGAGAAACAAATAGTTTGATATATAGTGAATATAATGAGCAATTTCAAGCTTTTGCAATCTTGGCATTGTTGATTTTGATTATCGAAGCTTGCTTATTGGAGAGCAAGAATCCCTTGTTTAAAGGTATCCGCTTTTTTCAGAAAAAACGATTTAATGGACAATGAAAGGTTTGATTAAATATATTCTTATTATATTGTTATGCACAATATTTGGTGCAGAAAATATAAAAGCTCAGAATGACAGACAGCTGATTCGTTCTGGCAACAAATTGTATAGGCAACAAAATTACCCCAAGTCTGAAATAGAGTACCGAAAGGCTCTTTCAGTCAATTCACAAAATGCCCAAGCATTATATAATTTAGGTTGTGCCTTGATGATGCAACAGAAAGATTCTGTAGCGATCGTTCAATATCAACAGGCAGGGAAACTGGAAAAAAGTAAAATAAGAAAGGCAAAAGTATTCCATAATATTGGATGGATTTGTCAAAAACATCAAATGTACGGAGAAGCCATTGAAGCTTATAAAGAAAGCTTGAGGAACAACCCCAATGATAACGAAACCCGGTACAACCTAGCATTGTGCAAACTCCAACAAAAAAATCAAAAGAAGAATGGTGGAGGGCAAAATAATAAGAATCAAAAAGATAAAAATAAGGACAAAAACCAAGACAAGCAAAAACAGAAAGATAAACAGAATAAGCAACAGAATAAACAGCAAGACCAGCAAAACAAACAGCCAAAAGACGGAATGAGGAAGGAAACTGCTGAGCAATTGCTAAATGCGGCAATGCAACAAGAAAATGCGACACAGCAGCGAATGAAAAAAGCGATGCAGCAGCCACCTTCGAGAAAGCTTCAGCATAACTGGTAGTCTTTTGTCAACAATTTAGGAATTAATTTCACTATGAATAGTTTTTTTAGACGAATCTTTCTAGGCTTGATGACTATCGTTTGGGGATTATCACCAATCGGTGCCCAAACAATTTCGGTCTCTGCACCTTCGCGTGTATCTGTCGGCGAGAACTTCAGATTGTCTTATACTATCAATACGCAACAGGTTGAAGACTTTAGGGCTGGTAATATCCCTTCGGGAATTGAAATCATTGCCGGCCCTTATACTTCAAGTCAGTCGAGTTTTCAAATGATCAATGGGCATACTAGCAGCTCATCGTCCATAACTTATACCTATACCCTTTATGCATCAAAGCACGGAACTTTTACCATTCCTGGTGCCCGTGCTGTCATCAATGGGAAGACCATTTCTTCCAGATCCGTCCAATTAACAGTTTCTGGCACTGCACATAATAATGGCGGAGGTGCTCCAGCAATGCATGGTGATGATAATGAAGATGCTCAAGTTAAAAGTGCCGGCAATAGAATTTCGGGAAATGACTTGTTCATTAAGGTTAGTGCAAATAAACGCCGCGTGCATGAGCAGGAGCCTGTTCTTCTTACGTATAAAGTATATACCCTGGTAGAATTGACTCAGCTTGAAGGAAAAATGCCTGATTTAAATGGTTTTCATACCCAAGAGGTGAAGTTACCGCAGCAAAAGAGTTTTCACATTGAAAATGTTCATGGCCGAAATTATCGTTGCGTTACGTGGAGCCAGTATGTCATGTATCCACAGATTACTGGAAAATTGGAAATTCCAAGCATCACTTTCAAGGGTATCGTTGTTCAACAAAACAGAAATGTTGATCCTTTTGAGGCTTTTTTCAACGGAGGCTCTGGATATGTTGAAGTAAAGAAGGATATCAAGGCTCCTGGAATAACATTGCAAGTTGATCCTTTACCATTACGTCCTGCTAATTTCTCTGGAGGGGTAGGAAAGTTCAATATCTCTGCTTCCTTGAATCATAATGAAGTAAAAGCAGGCGAGCCCATTTCTTTGCGTATTGTTGTTGGGGGATTGGGAAACTTGAAGTTGATTAAAGAGCCACAAATCGTTGTCCCTAAGGATTTCGATAAATATGATGCAAAGGTTACTGATAAAACTCGTTTGACCTCGAATGGCGTTGAGGGTAATATGGTCTATGATATCTTAATGGTTCCACGTAACCGAGGAGATTATGAAATCCCTCCAATAGAATTTACCTATTATAATGTTGAGACCAATAGATATCAGACGATAAAGACCCAATCCTTCAAGATAAAAGTTAAACAAGGATCAGGAAATAGCAGTTCTATCTCTGATTTTAGTCAGGAAAAAGATACAGACATTCATGATCTGAAAATTGGGAAGGGTACACAAATAATTCTACAGGAAACGTTCTTTGGTTCAATGTCTTATTGGGTATGTCTTTTGGTGCCTTTTATTACATTTGTTGTATTATTAATTGTTTTTAGGAAAAGAGCAATTGATCAGGCCGACAACGTTAAGATGAAAGGCAAAAAGGCAAATAAAATGGCAACCAAGCGATTGAGGAAAGCTCACCAATTAATGGTTCAAAACAAGCAGAATGAATTTTATGATGAAGTTTTGCGTGCGCTA
Source organism: uncultured Prevotella sp. (assembly GCA_937874345.1). GTDB lineage: Bacteria > Bacteroidota > Bacteroidia > Bacteroidales > Bacteroidaceae > Prevotella. Next base: position 5,035 of record CALNBT010000225.1, on the reverse strand, counting down.
TGGGGTTATGTGGGTGATAAAATGAATATCCCCGTTGAAAAGCTTTCACGCGAAAACATTGAGGAGAATTTAAGGCTTCATCGGGTTGATGATAACACGACTTCAACATTTATTTCTGCTATTGATGAGTGTGAGTATGAGAGATACGCTCCTGGTGACGCATCGGGTAATATGAGTAAAACATTCTTTTCAGCCATGACAGCTATTACAGATATTGAAAACGTCATGAATACGACAGCCAAGAAGAAAGACAAGCCTGTTGGAAATGGCAATATGTTACTTTTGATGGGTATCATGCTGATAACCTCATTGTCTGTCTCTGCTATAACAAAAAATGATGCTGATTCTGAATATAAAAGAGGTAATTATCAGCAGGCTATTCATGATTACGAAGAATTGCTAAAACATGGTGTTAGTGCAGACTTATATTATAACTTGGGAAATGCCTATTTTCGTACAGACAACATTACTCAGTCAATTTTGGCGTACGAACGTGCGCGTATGATTTCTCCAGGCGATGCTGATATACGTCATAATTTGCAGATTGCTGCATCTAAAACGATAGACAAGATTACCCCTGAAGGTGAGATGTTTTTTGTGACGTGGTATCAATCTCTTGTCAATTTTACAGGAGTTGACAACTGGGCATATACGGCAATTACATCCATCATTTTGGTATTGATTCTAGTCTTCATGTTCTTGTTCGCTCCAACTGTAACTTTTCGGAAGCTGGGATTTTACGGTGCAGTCATCTTCTTTACTCTTTTTGTCTTCAGTAACTTTTTTGCTTATGAACAAAGAAAAGGACTTAATAATAGAATGGGCGCCGTTGTCATCGCGCCCTCTGTATCCGTCAAGAAAAGTCCTTCCAATACAAGCACCGACGATTTTATCATACACGAAGGTACAAAAGTAAAGATACTTGATAAAGGACTCAAGGACTGGAGAGAAGTTCGTTTACCAGATGGCAGAGAAGGCTGGTTGAAACCCAGTCAGATTGAAGAAATTTAAGTCGTAACATAGATAATATTTTGAACTTACAGGCCATCATAGACATAGATCACCAGTTGCTAGGAGTTTTCAATGGATCAGATTCATTATTCCTGGATGGGTTAATGATAACGTTAACTTCCAGCCCATTATGGATACCTCTTTATTTGGCATTGTTGTATTTGATTATTAAGAACAATGAAACGATGGTGCAAATATTGATCATTATAGGATTCTCGGCACTGTGCTTTTTGTTGTCGTCAGGGATGGCAGATGGTTTGATGAAGTCGATCGTTGAAAGAATACGTCCTTGTAACGATCCTATATTGAAGTACCAAGTCGATATTGTAAATAATTATCGGCCTAATTCTTTTAGCTTCTTTTCAGGACACGCTTCCAATACCCTTTCCATCGCTATTTTTATCTTCTGCCTTGTTAGAAGTAAACTATTGGGTTCAGTGATGTTTATATGGTCTTTCATCAACAGCTATACCAGATTATATTTGGGAGTTCATTATGTGAGTGATGTCTTGGCAGGATGGATGTGGGGTGCAGCTGTTGGCTTTTTTACTTACTTTCTCTGTAACCGAGTTTTGAAGAGGCTTACATTACCAATGAATTATATTTCTAATCAATATACCCGTACAGGATATAGCACCAATGATATAGATATGGTGGTATCTATTTTCATATTGACTATTATCTTTGCCGTCATCAAGGCATTGATTATTTCGTACTAGATATAAAAAACTAAGAAACATTCATGAAAACAAAGCATATACACATCAGCGATTTTCAATATGATTTACCAGAAGAAAAAATAGCTAAATTTCCTTTGTCCCAGCGTGATCACAGCAAATTGCTTATTTATAATCACGGACAAGTAAGCGAAGATATTTTCTTTCATTTGCCAGAATATCTGCCCAAAGATGCATTGATGGTCTTCAACAACACAAAAGTTATTCAGGCCAGGATGCATTTCCAAAAAAGTACCGGGGCTCTTATTGAAGTATTCTTGATGGAGCCAGCTTTGCCAACTGACTATGAACAGATTTTTCAGTCTAGAGGGAAGTGTTCTTGGTTCTGTATGATTGGAAATCTGAAGAAGTGGAAAGATGGGAAACTTCAACGAGCGTTTACCGTCAATGGCCAAGTATTTACTTTGTCAGTCAGTCAACGTAAAGATGTCTCTTTGAATAAGACCTCGCCTGCTACAATACATACGACACCCGATACATATCATTGGATTGATTTTGAATGGAATGCATTGAATGTCAGCTTTGCTGAAATTTTAGAGACCATTGGAGAACTTCCTATTCCACCTTACTTGAATCGAGAGACGCAGGAGAGTGATAAAAAAACGTATCAAACAGTTTATTCAAAAATTAAAGGTTCAGTAGCCGCACCTACAGCCGGACTTCATTTCACCGAAGATGTGTTGAAATCGTTGGATGAACATGACATTGATCGTGAAGAAGTAACGCTTCATGTTGGTGCTGGTACCTTTAAACCTGTCAAGAGTGTAGAGATTCAAGAACACGATATGCATACCGAATATATTTGTGTGCATCGCCAAACGCTGGTAAAGTTACTTAAACATCATGCTTGTGCTATTGCAGTAGGAACTACTAGTGTTCGCACGTTGGAGAGTTTGTATTACATGGGTGTATACCTTGCTACTCATCCAGATGCAACAGAGGATGAATTACATGTCAATCAGTGGGATCCATACGAACGACGCCATAAGGACGGAACAATAGCCGATCTGCAAGGCGATTTAGTTCAAGACATTTCAGTCATGCAAGCTGTTAAAAATGTTTTGGATTACCTCGATCGCAACCATTTAGACGCATTGCATTCTTCAACACAAATCATCATAGCCCCGGGATACAAATACAAGATTGTCAAAATGTTGATTACCAATTTTCACCAACCACAAAGTACTTTGTTACTATTGGTCAGTGCATTTGTACATGGAGACTGGAAGAAAATATATGATTATGCTCTTTCAAACGATTTTCGTTTTTTGAGTTACGGAGACAGTAGCCTGTTAATTCCTTGATTTATTCCATCAGAATAGAGATGTTGGTGGTGGTCCACCATTTTGTTGTTAAAAAATGTAGCCTATGAAAATTGGAGATAAAGTGAGATTCTTGAGCGAGTCGGGGGGTGGTACCGTGGCTGGCTTTCAAGGTAAAAATATCATTTTGGTAGAGGACGAAGATGGTTTTCAAATTCCAACCCCTATCAATGATGTTATTGTTGTGCAAACGGATGATTATAGTACAGGTAAAGTAGTTGCACCGAATGTTCAAAAGCCGACATCGATGAAGAGTGCTCTTAGTGAAATCCCTGATGAGGAGGAAGAACAAGAGGACGATCCCGCAGAAAAGGAAATAACATTTCGATCGCCGGTTGAAGAACGGAAAGGTGGTGACCAGTTGAGTTGTTACCTTGCTTTTGTGCCAATTGACATTAAAAATGTGACGAATACTCCATTTGAGAGCTATTTTATCAATGATAGTAATTATTATGTCAGGTATACTTATCTTTCGGCTGAGGGTAAGAACTGGACCTTACGTTCAACCAAAGAGGTAGAACCTAACACAAAAGAATTCATTGAACAGTTCAGTCGGGCAGAACTGAATGAACTGGAGCATGTCGCTATTCAGGTGATAGCTTATAAGCGAGAGAAATCTTTCCTTTTGAAGCCGACGATGGATACTCAATTTAGAATTGACTCAGTGAAGTTTTATAAGTTGCATACTTTCCAAGATAATGATTTCTTTGAGCAGCCGGCGCTTCTTTATACCATCGTAGAGAATGATGTTGTGGCTCGTCCATTGGTTGTAGATGTCAATCAATTGAAGAATGAGATGTATCAGAAAGTATCACTAGACCACACTTCTGTCGCGCAAAAACAAAGTGCTTCGGCAGAAACCTATGTAAGGCGTTATGACGATAAGAAAACGAACCAAAAACCTTTTTTGACGAAACGTCGAGGTGACGAAGACGTTGTGGTTGTTGACCTTCATGCTGATGAACTTTTGGATACCATGATTGGAATGGATGCTACAGATATCCTTCGTTATCAGTTGAAGAAATTTAAGGACATCTTAGCTCAATATAAGGATAAAAAAGGGCAGAGAGTCATTTTTATTCATGGAAAAGGTGAGGGTGTTTTGAGACGTTCCATCATCAACGAGTTAAACTATCGATATAAGAAATATTCTTATCAAGATGCAAGTTTCCAAGAATATGGTTATGGTGCCACACAGGTAACAATACATTAAATTAATTAAAGAGAAAGTAAATTTCATTCATCATTTTAAAATTCAATTAGCATGGATTATGGTTATGTCAAAGTAGCAAGTGCGGTTCCTTTAGTAAAGGTCGCAGACTGCAAATACAACGTTGAACAAACAGAGTCTCAAATCGTACAGGCCGAAGGACTTGGCGTTGAAATCATCGTCTTTCCAGAGTTAGGGATCACTTCATGTAGTTGCGGAGACATCTTCCAGCAAAATCTTTTGTTGGATGCTGCCGAACAAGCAATATTACATTTGCTTGATCTGACCAGAAAGCTTGACATTATTTCTATTGTAGGGCTTCCTGTTATTGTAAATGACAGTTTGTTAAATTGTGCGATGGTCATTCAAAAAGGCCAAATATTGGGTGTTGTCCCAAAGACTCAACTTAAACATCCAGAAGATGGATGGTTCGTTTCTGGAGAAAACATCATTACAACTGCTATTCATTATGCTGGTCAAATGGTTAAAGTAACTTCTTTGCCTCAAATTTTTGTTACGGATGAAGGCGTAAAGTTTGGCATCGAAATGTGCGATGAGCCATGGGAATCTTTCAATGCGAGTAGTTCGTTGGTTTTGGCTGGAGCAGAATTAATTTTCAACTTGGCATCAGCGAATACTTTTGCTGGACATTATGCTAATTTGAAAAGCTCGTTGGCTCACCAGAGCCAAAGTACGGCTACAGGATATATTTATTCTTCTTGCGGCTTTGGAGAAAGTACACAGGATGTTGTCTT
>CALNBT010000224.1 GCA_937874345.1 uncultured Prevotella sp. | reverse complement strand
ACTATAAATTAGGCACATATTACCATAATGGACATTCCATGACTACGAAGGATGAATTTGGTCATGAAATGAAAGAAAATCGTCCAGCCAACTATGGTTTTTATTTTGTTAGTGATCAAAGTGTGTTTAAAAACCAATCAGGTCGTGAACTGTCATTCTTTACACAATTAAGCCTGAGTCCCAAAAGTATTAACGCTAATTGGTTTTACATAGGTGCTGGACTAAATTATAAAGGTCTATTTTCAAAATCATCTGATGATGTTTTTGGCTTTGCATGCGAACATTCGGGTATCAATAACGATATAGGGAGTGAAACAACATTTGAGTTTACGTACAAGGTTCCATTTGGTGAAAGCTTCTTTATCCAACCTGATTTTCAATATATCATCAATCCGGCAGGAACTGATTCCAAATTAAACAACAGCATGGTGGGGTTTATACGTGTTGGCATTCAATTTAAATAAGTCGAGATCTGACAAAAAATAAGAGTAAGCCCCTACAGGTCAAATGGTTATGGGGTGAGTAAAACGGTATTCACCAACAAACAGAAGGGCTATATATATAGTTGTTGTTATGCTTGCATACAAATTGCACGCATCTTTCAGATTATCGTCTCACGAAGGCACAGTAGACATTTAAGAGAGGGTATCTAAACATCCACTGTGCCAATCTCAACCCAAAGTCGGTTAACAAATCAGTTCATGCTGCGTTTAGTTTAAGACAGCCCCACGATCACGCCATCAACAACATCGATTCGTTCTGCTTGAGGACTTTTAGGAAGTCCAGGCATCCGCATAATCTCGCCCGCAATGGCCACAATCATTTCAGAACCGGTGTTGATAACCAAATCGCGGATAGAGATATCAAAGTCTCTCGGCATGCCATAGGCTTTGGGATCTTGTGAAAAAGAATACTGTGTTTTGGCAATACACACAGGGAAATTGGCAATATTCAATTCACGAATACGCCGGATCTTCCTTTTGGCGGCTGATTTAAATATTACATTTTTCGCTCCATATATTTGCTTGGCAATCTTTGTTATTTTATCTTCCACACAATCCCCTTCCGAATAGCAATAGTTAAGAGCCTTTGATGGATTTTCCTCAATTGTCGTCACGACAAGCTGTGCAAATTCTTCAGCGCCTTTACCACCTTCTTTAAATGCATTATTGACGGCAAATCCTACCGATAATCTCTCACAATGCTTGCGAATCAATTGGATTTCGCCATCCGAATCTGTATCGAATCTATTCAAGCAGATAACAACCGTCTGTCCAAATTGCTGCATATTGTGAATATGTTTATCCATATTCGCAAAGCCAGCCATCAATCCTTCCATATTGGGCTCTTTAATTTGTTCGCAATCAACTCCACCATGCATCTTCAATGCCAGTGTCGTAACTACCATTACTGTCAGCTTTGGTGAAAGACCAGCCTGACGACACTTGATGTCAAAAAACTTCTCAGCTCCCAAATCAGCACCAAAACCAGCTTCAGTTACAACATAATCACCAAAGGTCATGGCCATTTTAGTCGCCATAATACTATTACAGCCATGAGCGATATTTGCAAATGGTCCACCATGAATAAATGCCGGTGTGTTCTCTGTTGTCTGCACCAAATTTGGATGGATCGCATCATGCAGGATAGCATTGATAGAACCACCGATTCCCAAGTCACTCACCTTTAAGGCTCTGCCATCAGCCGTAATGCCCAAGAGAATATTGTCAATTCTCCTTCTCAGGTCAGCTTCATCTTTTGCCAGACAAAGTATAGCCATGATTTCTGAGGCAGGGGTAATATCAAATCCACTTTCAGATGTCACCCCATTGGAATATCCACCCAGTCCGGTCACGATGTAACGCAAGCTGCGATCATTCACATCAAGGACACGCTTCCACAAGATTTCTTTCATGGCCAATCCTTCCTCCTGGCGTTGATAAAGATAGTTATCCAACAAAGCCGAAATCACGTTATTGGCTGATGTAATGGCATGAAAATCGCCTGTCAAGTGCAGGTTTATTTTTTCCATCGGCAGTACTTGTGCATAACCTCCGCCAGCAGCACCACCTTTCATGCCGAAACAGGGCCCCAATGAAGGTTCTCTCAAGGCCACGATGGCATTCTTTCCTATCTTATTTAATCCCAGCGCCAATCCAATACTCATCGTTGTCTTTCCGTTACCAGCTATCGTGGGTGTAATTGAAGTAACCAGAATAAGATTGGATTGTTTTACCTTCTCCTCATCAATCAAGGTATATGGAACCTTTGCCATATATTTTCCATACAGTTCCAACTGATCGGTCGGAATCCCAACCTTATCTCCAACACGCTCTATTGGTTCCAAACTTGCTTCATGAGCGATTTCAAAATCTGTTTTCATATCCAGTTCAATAATATTAGAAGAAATGAGTCATTCATCATTTTCAAATTCAAATATAATAAATTAAATGCAATTATGCTTCAAGACGATAGAATACTACCTTTTATCTTGGTTATTGTTACATTAAACAATGCCAAGGTGTAGGCAACTATCCTATATTTCTATGGGAGAAGGTACAATAGTAAGAAAAAAAAAGCCAAAATAAAAAGGATCCTGATGATGTTCAACTTCAAGATCCTTTCTATTCCTAAAAATGTTTACTGTTTATTTTAATTCATTTTTACGCCGCACTTTTAGCAACTATAGTCACGAACAAAATATTATTTTGAGACAACATTCTGTGGCATGCCGTTGATAAAGGCTTTTACATTTTCTATAGCCGTATCTAACAGACGTGTACGGGCTTCTTTCGTAGCCCATGCAATATGCGGGGTAATGAAGGCATTGGGTTGTTCAAACAGCGGATTATCCTTTTTAGGCGGTTCCTTGCTCATTACATCCGCTCCATAAGCTTTCAAATGACCGTCGGCCAACGCATCTGCAACCGCCTGTTCGTCAACTAATGGACCTCTCGCAGTATTTATCAAGATTGAGCCCTTCTTCATGAGTTTCAAGCTTTCTTCATTGATCATCCCACGGGTTTGATCGTTCAGAGGACAATGTAAAGACAATATATCACTGACTGAAAAAAGCCCTTTTAGCGTTGTCTTTTGAATGCCGACTGGTAAATCGACCGAATTCTTGCTGGTATATGCATAAACTTCCATACCAAAATCGCGAGCGATACAAGCTACTTTGCTACCGATATTTCCCAATCCCACGATACCCATGGTTTTTCCAGCCAACTCAGACAATGGTGTATCCCAGAAACAGAAGTCGTTGCTCTCACTCCATCTGCCCCTTCGCGTCTCTTCAGCATAATGTTCTACTCTGTTTACAATGGCAAAGATAATAGCAAAAGCCATCTGTGCCACACTAAAGGTACTGTAGGCAGGCACGTTGCATACGACTATTCCTTGTCGCTTTGCGGCTTCCAGGTTGACGGTATTGTATCCCGTTGCTAACACACCGATATACTTTAGTTGAGGTAACTGAGCTATTTTGTCTGCACCAAAAGGCGTCTTGTTCAGCAGAACTACCTGAGCATCAGCAACCCTTTCTAATACTTGGTCAGGAGTAGTATGGTCATAGACCGTTACTTGTCCTAATTCCTTCAAGCGGTCCCATGACAAGTCACCCGGATTGGTGGTTTTTCCATCCAATACGACGATCTTAATCTGATGATTGTTTAATTTTGTTTCCATCTGTCACACGTTTACTTTCTTTTTTATTCTGTAGGATCTTCAAATCGCTGTCCCCAGCATTGAATCATCCATTGATACAATTTTTCTTCAGCCGGATTGTGCTGAGCGTGCCAAATACGACCATCAGTCAGCTGATCTGGCATATATTGTTGTTTGACAAAATGACCTGGGAAATCATGACTGTATTGGTAACCATCATGGTAGCCCAAATCTTTCATCAATTTTGTCGGAGCATTGCGCAAAGGTAAAGGCACTGGCAGATTTCCCGTCTGACGAACCAAAGCCAATGCATCATCAATTCCTAGATAGGCCGAATTACTCTTGGGACTTGTTGCCAGATAAACCGCAAGCTCTGCCAATGGTATACGGCCTTCTGGCCATCCGATTTTCGAAACAGCGTCGAACGCTGCATTCGCCAAGAGTAAAGCATTGGGGTTGGCAAGTCCTATATCCTCGGCAGCACTGATAACCAACCTTCGAGCAATGAACTTGGGATCCTCTCCACCTTCTATCATGCGTGCCATCCAATACAAGGCTGCATCAGGGTCGCTTCCACGAATACTCTTGATAAATGCAGAGATGATGTCATAGTGCATTTCGCCATCCTTATCATAAGCCAACGGATTTTGCTGCAGTCTCATCTCAACCAATTGATCTGAAATCACGATATTTTCTGTGTCGGCTGTACTAACCACGAGTTCAAGGATATTCAACAATTTGCGCGCATCCCCACCACTGTATCGCAAAAGGGCGCCTGTATCCTCCAAAATGATAGCATGTTTCTTCATTTCAAGGTCTTCGGCAATGGCCCGATGAAGGAGCATGAGCAAATCTTCCTTTTCCAGTGATTTAAGAACATACAACTGACACCGAGACAAAAGTGGCCTGATAACTTCAAAGGAGGGATTCTCAGTGGTTGCTCCAATCAGTGTAACAATACCCTTTTCAACGGCCCCCAACAAAGAATCTTGCTGAGACTTACTAAATCGGTGAATCTCGTCAATAAACAATATAGGAGATGAAGAAGCGAAAAAACGATTGTTCTTGGCTCGATCAATCACCTCCCTAACATCCTTGACGCCGCTTGTAACAGCACTTAAAGTATAGAAAGGGGTTTCAAGTTGATTGGCAATAATCTGAGCCAAGGTTGTTTTGCCAACACCCGGCGGTCCCCAGAGAATACACGAAGACAGATGACCGGCTTCAACCATCTTGCGTAAAACGGCATCTTTGCCCACCAGATGTTGCTGACCGACATAATCATCAAACGTCCTTGGACGCATTCTTTCTGCCAAAGGTTCACTCATTGTCAATTTATCAAGTAAAACAGAAGGCGAAGTGATGCAATTCAATATGAAAGACATTCATTCCCCGCCTATTCCTTTTATACAAAGATAGCAAAACTTTATATAAAATCTATTTTCGCATTTCTTTTTTTGCATGAACGCTAAAATTAATATCGCAAAAAACTTGTTCAATATAAATTTAGTGTTTATTTTTGCAGCCGCACAGATAGAAAGGGATTCTGGGTCATATGACCTTGGCCAATATGCTGCGTTATGTGTTGTTAATAAACATAACGAGATAAAGAGACAAAAGATACCACGGCTTAATACATTATGCCAATACCCCTCAATCACTCTACGGTTGTGATTCTCTTTCAGAATTTCAAGTATTAGAAATGACATTTGGATAATAACAAACGCAAAATAATTTTTATGAAGGATTTGAACGTTATGTCTCTCAAAACATTGACTAAAAGCAATGTTTGGGACATTCAAGAAAACGATGTATTCAGGCTTATAGACGCAACAGAAAAAGATGCAGACCTCAAAGATAATCTTCAGCACTACCTAGCAATCATGAGAAGTGCCTTTGAGATGGAAGAAATCAAAATCGATAAACCTGAGATCATCAAGAAATATGAAGATAGAGGCTTTAAGGTTTCCTCAATCAAAATGAACACGATCTCTAAGAACAAATGGGCAATCAAAAAGCGAGCTATCATGCGGGTTACCGATTTGACTTACGAGAACATCAGGCATATTTCGGCTAGCAAGCTGTTAGAAGTTATCGACAGAAACTTCGGTGGAGGCTGGGATTCTCTTTCACAGAGCATTAGAGACATTATTGAGTCTGGATTCGACATCAGTACAACCACACTTCCCCAGAACCGTTTACATAACCCAGGCGGCATGTACGAAAAGAAAGTCAGCGACGGGTTTGAAGTACTGGAAATTGCCAAAGGATTGTGGATTGAAGCTATTTTCGCTAAGGCTAAACCAGAACCCGAAAAGCCAAAAGTCAAAATCGAAGAGCAACCCAAACATCTGATAGATGAGTTGGAAGAAGGTGAAGAAGAAGATGATGATGAAGAATTGACCGATTTGGTTGACACCGATGAGGATAAGGACGAAGATGACACCTTCGATGAGGACAAGCTAACCGAGGAGAGCTATCGAACAACATTTGATACTGATACTGAAGACTTGAACTTGGAATCGGAAGATGTCACTGATCCAGATGAAGACTATTAATTGGCATTTTTCACCAATACAACCAACAGGCTATACGTTGCAAGCAAATGTGCTTACTGTAACGAATAGCCTGTTTTTTATGTCTCAGATCCATATCAAGATTCTGTAAATGAATGATCGCCAAGGAGAG
>CALNBT010000223.1 GCA_937874345.1 uncultured Prevotella sp. | reverse complement strand
ATGTTGGGATTGGCGTTTCAATTACAAGATGATTATCTCGATGTTTACGGTGATACAAAGGTTTTTGGAAAAGCCATAGGAGGTGACATTATAAGCAACAAGAAAACGTACATGCTTATCAATGCCTATCATCTGGCAAGTGAAGAACAGCGAAAAGAACTAGACTATTGGACCCAACAGGAAAACTTCGACAAGCAGGAAAAGATAAAAGCTGTAACAAGTCTTTATAATTATATTGGTATCGATAAAATGGCTCTAGACAAAATTTCATGGTATTTCAATGAGAGTAAACAATATCTGGACAGTCTCCATGTTGAAAATGACAAAAAAAACGAGTTGGTATCGTTCGTACTGAAAATGATGAAACGCCAACAATAAAATTATCTTTATCCCATTATGCCCTATCGACGATTGCCAAAGACAGATTCAGCAAGGTTGAAAGCTTTGAAAACCCTGCTGGAAAACAATGACATCTATACGGTAAAGAACCGTTTTATTGATTGGCAATTAATCAATCAAGCTCAGTCGCTTTACGAGAAACTTCTGACCGCCAGCGAACAATACAAAGTAAATCTTCAGGCCCAAACTCGACATGCCAGTAAAACACTCAAATTACAACGCACTGCGACGCAATATGTAAGTCACTTTTTGCAAGTGTTGTTCATGTGTGTGGAAAGAGGTGAAATCAAAAAACAACAGTTAGCCTTGTATGGTTTAGAACCAAACACAACTTCATTGCCGAATTTGAAAAGTACTGAAGGACTGTTAAAATGGGGTATCCATACCATCCAGGGAGAGAAAGAGCGAATTAAAAAAGGAGGCAGACCTATCTACAACCCAACCATCGGTATGGTTTCTACTCGTATTGACATTTTCAAGGAAACTAACGAAACGCTGCAAACATTCATAAAACGGACTCAAACATCGATTAATAATATCCAACAATTGAGACCCATGGTCGACAAGGTGATACTGAACATTTGGAATCAAATAGAAAAACACTTTGAAAACGAACTTCCGGAATTGCGCTATCCTGCTTGTCGCAAGTTAGGAGTTGTATATTACTATCGACGCCATGAAGAACATCTTTTTGAAGAATGAACCCTTTCACAATAAATGAAGGATGATGAATAAGATAACTTTTGTTGATACGCATGCCCATCTTGACAGTGAAGAATATCAAGACGATCTACAAGCAGTTGTTGAACGAGCCAAATCAGCCGGCCTCGGCAAGATATTCATACCAGCAATTGATTTGGAAAACTTACCGCATCTGGTGAATGTTTGCAAATTGTATAAAGGTTTTCTATATCCAATGATTGGACTTCACCCTGAAGAAGTAAAGACAAACTGGGCTGACACTTTAATAGAAATGAAGAAGATCTTATTGAAGAACTTGCAGCAAGAAGACAATGATCTGCGCTTTCTGGCCATTGGTGAAGTGGGATTGGATTTCTATTGGAGCCGTGAATTTGAAAAAGAACAACTAGAAGCTTTTGAAGAACAGGTAAGGTGGTCTATCAAATATCAATTGCCTTTGATGATTCATTGTCGGAAGGCTCAGAACGAAATGGTAAAGATTCTCCGAAAATATGAATCAGAACTACCAGGTGGCGTGTTTCATTGCTTCACTGGTAACGATAAAGAGGCCGCCGAATTGTTGTCTTTTTCTCGATTTGTACTCGGCATTGGAGGCGTTTTGACTTTCAAAAGCAGCCACTTGCGCGATATATTACCCTCCAACGTACCACTTGATCGTGTTGTTCTGGAAACAGATAGTCCGTATATGACACCCGTTCCTCATCGCGGAAAACGCAACGAAAGTGCTTTTGTCTCACTCGTCTTGAAACAATTGGCAGAGAGTTATCAAGTAACGGAAGAAGAGATGGCTCTCCAAACAAATGCAAATGTATATAGAATATTCGGAATTTAATAAGTATAGATTCTTTCAGCCATGAACATGGTTCGAATTACCTTCATCCTTTTCATTTTCAGTTTACCTATCCATGCAGAAAAACTAGATTCTTTGAATCATTGGGGCTATACCTTCCACCTGATGCCAGGAAAGATTGTCGCAATCGACAAATACTCAGCAAAGTGGATTAAAAAGACTCCTAATTTTTCCATTGCAGCGGAACTGGAATATTCAGCGTTGCGATCAGATAGTGACCTTTTCGCTGAAGATTACGGCTATCCTCTCATCAATCTGGGAATGAGGTATACACTGAACAACGAAGTACGGCTTCATCGTGATCCAGATCCAGATTGGGGACAAGCACAACCTGTCAACTATTTTTCCAGATTGGGAAATACATTCTCACTCTACGGACGGTTCTATAGACCGGTCTACAGACGAAAAAAATGGGAAACAGCCTATTCTTTCAGCTTAGGCTTGGGATATAGCAAAGACATTTATAATAAATTAAATAACATTGACAACGAACTGATTGGCTCGCATATATCAATTTATTTTGGTAGCGGCATACATGAAACTTATTACTTCGATCAAAATTGGGGAGTTCGTGCCGGAATTGAATTGATTCATCACAGTAATGGTGCTTTGTATAGACCTAACAAGGGGTCGAATAGTATCGGAACGTCCATTGGCATGGTATATGAACCATTCTATTATGAATTGGTAAACAAGGGAAAAAAGCGTTGGAAAAATGAAGTAGATAAATACTTGTACCTGAATTTTTCTGCTGGGTTTGGAGCCAAAACAATGTTAGAAGATTGGCTAGAAACTCAATTCAGGACTTCACCAACGGATCCAAACTACAGAACAGAGAACTTTCACGTTTATCCAACCTACTCGATCCAATGCGATCTTATGTACCGATATGCCAGAAGATGGGCTTCAGGTATTGGAATAGATTGGTTTTATGGTACTTACGCACAGCACATTGCCAAATTGGATGAGATGCAAGGAATTTCAATGCCACATAGTCCATGGTCATTAGGAATTGCTGTCAAACAAGAAACATTTTACCATCAATGGTCCGTTGGTCTAAACCTGGGCATGTATTTACACCGCCAAATGGGATATAATGCCCAGTTCAACGAATCTCGGATATACGAAAGGCTTGGCATCTTCTATACTTTTCAAAAATGGAGAAATCTAAAACTGGGAATAAACGTAAAGGCGCATATCACCAAAGCCGATTTGACAGAAGTTAATATATCACACCCTATCAACCTTGCCAAGAAACGCTAACTTTTCGAAGGTCGACAAATTAATTTACTTTTTGTACACTTAATGATTATAATCAAAATAAAATCACTACTTTTGCAAAACTTTTAGAAAGGAAAGGTGCTCGAGTGGTTGAAGAGGCACGCCTGGAAAGCGTGTAAGCGCCTAAAGCGCTTCGGGGGTTCGAATCCCCCTCTTTCCGCAAAGATATTTTGAAAAGCCACAACTCCCTTCGAATAACTTTCGGCATTCCTCTTTGAACGTTTTAGATATTCACGCAAGATTTTTTTATGATAACATCAACCATGTATCAAATGTCTTTGGGAATATTTTTGAAAATAATCATTTCATATTGCATAATGAATTTATAACAAAACAATATTGTAATTCTCAAAAAAAAAATAGCAACCTTTTGGATTTCAAGCATTCTTCAGTTAACTTTGAATACAGTTATGAACATAATCAAATGGATGATGGCACTTGCCATATTCCAACTATATTCACTATTTATAACGGCACAAACACCAATAGCCAATAGGATAAATGTCGCTGCCAGGCATTTACCCAAAGATGCTATAGTCATCGCAAAATATACTGACAACGAACGACATTGCCTTTTTTATTGCAATGCGAACAGGATTTATTGTCTAGATGTGATTCTTAACATCAATGAACAGCTGAGCTTTGCACAAAAAAATAACGAACAAATTCTCGCTACATACCTCACACCTGATCGCAGACTAATGTTGTTTAGTACAGATTGGGGAAATAATAAGAGTGATGTCTTAGAAGAAAGATTTCAACTGTGGAGCATCGATTCCTATAACCGACAATTCAAAAAAATAGCAAAAGGATTTACGATAGACAAAACTCGAGAAGGATTTACGATTAGAAGACGATCAAGGTGTATCAATCCAAAAGCTCCAAAAGCCCATCATCGTTGGATGGTTCAAGACCTTCAATTCGATTTAAATGGTCGCCTTGTAAAGACAGGACAGGAATATGAATTTATCCGAAAGAAATGATTATCGTGTTGTAATGTGGAAACAGCCTTGCTTTACTTCATACTTAATATAACACCGATTTTGATTTCGTAAATCATTCAGCACTTCGCTCAACACCCATTTTAAACTGTCATTACGAACTTTCCTACGCAGGGGACCCGCTGGATCTGCGATCGTTTGATAGCGATTATAGCTAACATCAAATGTCGTACCATATAGATGACAACTATTTTCCGTTGCATTGCCATTATGTCCACGCAATTTCTTTACATCATCCTGACTACGAAGCACACTGGTAATAATGATTTTATGTAATGGAATACCCTTCATCTGAAGACTATCAAAAAAGTTTACGCCAATATCTTGAAGGAGATTAGATGCAGCAGGGACCAAGTAAGGAATACTATTGTTCAATCGGTCTATATAGAAATATGGATTAGAACCAACATAGACCAACTCTGACTTTCTACTTTCTGCCTCTGTACGATTGGATACCGGCTTTACGCCCAAATGGCCTGCAGCAATCAATTGCACATCATTCTGATCAGGAAAAGCTTTTTCAAAGCTCCTGACACTATAGATGCGGTTTTTAACCAAACTGCCATCAGTTTTGAAAAATTTCGATTTTGCATTTGGAGTATTGCCTCTTGGCTGATTATTAAATCCCTGAAGAGTATCTAATTCCTGAACATCATACTTTTGACGGATTAAATCTGCAGAATCCTTGGAAGTACTATTCTCTGTCAACGCAATATTACCTGCCACACCAGGGAAGATGCTTCTCACAATCCCAAGAATGATCACACAAAACGCAAAACCCTGTAAATATCTTTTCTTTGAAATCTTCATAAATCTTTTTACATGAAACAAAGTTACAAAAAAGTTGAGAGTAAAACGTTGTCAATAACGCTTTTTATGTTTTTTAGGAAAAAACTGATGTACCTGACAATTAATCTCTAATCTTTTTCGTAAATTTGCATCATTATTTAAAGTAGGTTATCACATTGATAGAGAAGCATATTGTACTTGAAGATATCGACCCAGTTACTTTCTACGGAGTGAACAACGGACATTTACAAATGATAAAATCTTTGTATCCCAAGGTTCGTATGGCTGCAAGAGGAAATGTAATCCGCTTATTGGGCGAAGAAGAGGAAATGGCAAAGTTAGAAGAAAATATTGATTTGATTCAGAAACATATCCTCAAATATAATTCAATTTCCGAAGAAGATATCTTGGATATTGTACATGACCACAAGACCAAAGCAGATGAAATAAAGGGTGTTGTTGTTTATAACATTTCAGGACGTGCGATCAAAGGAAGGAGTGCCAACCAACAGCGTTTGATAGATGCTTTTGATAAGTCGGATATGATATTTGCAGTGGGTCCTGCCGGAACGGGTAAGACATATCTCAGTATCGCACTTGCAGTGCGTGCATTAAAAGAGAAAAAGGCGAAAAAGATCATCCTTTCACGCCCCGCCGTTGAAGCCGGCGAGAAGCTAGGATTTCTTCCTGGTGACATGAGGGACAAGATTGATCCCTATCTACAACCCTTGTACGATTCTTTGCAAGATATGATTCCTGCAGCAAAATTGCAGGATATGATGGAGAAACAGGTCATTCAGATTGCACCATTGGCCTTTATGAGAGGAAGGACTTTGAATGACGCAGTCGTTATTTTAGACGAGGCTCAAAACACCACTCCTGCTCAAATTCGAATGTTTTTGACACGTATGGGCTGGAATACGAAGATGATTATTACAGGAGACATGACCCAGATAGACTTACCGATGGCCCAGAAAAGCGGTTTGAAAGAATCTATCAAGATTTTAAATGGCATTGAAGGAATTTCTATCATAGAACTCGATAAAAAAGATATCGTTCGACATAAACTAGTAACCCGTATTGTCAACGCTTATGAAAACTATGATAAAAAGAGACAAGAGGAAAAGAGTTTGGAATTTCAAAATTAAAAATATTATCAACAATGAAAGCATTAACTAAAACAGATTTCCACTTTAAAGGGCAAAAAAGTGTTTACAACGGAAAAGTTCGTGACGTGTATAATATCAATGATGATTTCATTGTGATGGTTGCTACCGATAGAATCTCTGCTTTTGATGTTGTTTTACCAAAAGGTATACCCTTCAAAGGTCAAGTTTTAAATCAGATTGCCGCAAAATTCTTGGATGCTACACAGGATATTTGTCCAAACTGGAAATTGGCTACACCCGACCCGATGGTAACCGTTGGGCTTATCTGTGAAGGGTTTCGAGTTGAAATGATTATCAGAAGCATTCTGACAGGTAGTGCCTGGAGAGCTTATAAAGAAGGCAGCCGAGAGCTTTGCGGTGTTAAACTGCCCGATGGTATGATTGAAAACCAACGCTTTCCAGAACCAATCGTCACTCCTACCACTAAAGCTGACGAAGGTCATGACATGAATATTTCAAAAGAAGAGATTATTAGTCAGGGATTGGTTTCAGCAGCAGACTATGCTGTTATTGAAGACTATACAAAGAAGTTATTTGCTCGTGGCCAAGAAATTGCAGCACAGCAAGGGCTTATTTTGGTGGATACAAAATACGAATTTGGCAAGAGAGATGGAAAAATATATCTGATTGATGAAATTCATACGCCAGATTCAAGCCGCTATTTCTATGCTGACGGCTATGAAGAGAAGTTAGCTAAAGGAGAACCTCAAAAACAATTGTCAAAAGAATTCGTTCGTCAATGGCTGATTGAGCACGGTTTTATGAACGAACCCGGTCAAAAGATGCCAGAAATCACAGACGAATACGCAGAAAGTGTAAGCGATAGGTACATCGAATTATACGAGCATATTACGGGTGAAAAATTCATAAAGGCTGATGAAAGCGACGATATTTCTGCAAGAATTGAGAAAAATGTGAAGGAATACCTTGCTTCAGTAAAATAGATTGATAACAAATATTTAGCAGTGTACGAACAGGAAAAGATTAAGCCATACAGCCAACAAGGAGAAAAGAAACAGCAAGTTGAACAAATGTTTGATAACATTGCCCCTTCTTACGATACTTTAAATCACAGGCTATCATGGAATATTGATAAAGGATGGAGAAAAAAGGCTATACAACAGCTGAAGCCATTTTCACCCCGCACGATTCTTGACATAGCCACAGGAACAGGGGATTTTGCAATTTTGTCTGCTCAAAAGTTGCATCCTACAAAACTCATTGGTGCCGATATCTCTGTCGGCATGATGAATATAGGACAACAGAAAGTACAACAGCAAAATTTGCAAGACACCATCTCATTCCAGCAAGAAGACTGTATGGATCTTTCTTTTGATAATAATACATTTGATGCCGTGACATCAGCCTTCGGCATTCGCAATTTCCAAGATTTGGATAAGGGATTGCGTGAAATCTTCAGGGTTTTAAAACCGGGTGGACATTTTAGTGCTGTTGAACTTACCCAACCCGTCACATTTCCCATGCGACCGTTATTTAGAATCTATTCGCATACCTTTCTCCCTTTTTATGGCAAATTATTGTCTAAAGACAAAAGTGCATACGATTATTTGACAACTACGATAGAAGCTTTTCCACAAGGAGAGGTGATGTCCGGAATCCTGAAAAGAGCCGGATTTAAGAATGTAAAGTATAAAAGGCTGACATTTGGCATTTGTACCGTTTACTTAGGTGAAAAAGTTTAATCAATCATTGACCACGCTATAGGTTTGGTTTACAATTTTTTTGAAAATGGATAAATATGGACTGATCGGATATCCGCTAGGACATTCGTTCTCAATTGATTTCTTTAACGAGAAATTCCAAAACGAAGGAATTGATGCAAAGTACATCAATTTTGAAATTCCTGAGATTGAAGACCTGCATGAGATTTTGGCCTCCAATCCCGAGCTGAAAGGTCTGAATGTAACATTGCCATACAAGGAAAAAGTAATTCCGCTCCTCGACGACATCAGTCCTGCAGCAAAATCGATTGGTGCCGTTAATGTGATCAAGATCACGCATAAAGGAAAGAAAATTCATTTAAAAGGTTTCAATAGCGATGTGATAGGTTTTACAAAAAGTATTGAACCGTTACTTGAAACATTTCACAAAAAAGCACTGATTTTAGGTACCGGCGGTGCAGCCAAAGCTGTCAATGTTGGTTTGAAATCATTGGGTATTGAGACCAAATATGTCAGTAGAAGCTTCCAACCTGAGAATTATCTTTATTCAGATATTACAGCTGAAGTCTTAAAAGAATATCTTGTTATCGTAAATTGCACGCCTATTGGAATGTATCCTCATGAAGAAGAAGCACCTCTTCTTCCCTACGAAGCAATAGACAATCACCATCTTTTGTATGACTTGCTTTATAATCCCGACGAGACACTTTTTATGAAAAAGGGGATGGAGCATGGTGCTACCGTTAAAAACGGTCTTGAAATGCTCTTGTTACAAGCCTTTGCTGCATGGGATTTCTGGCAACAAGAATAAATCCTACACAAAACAATCAACTTTAAAAACAATTCAAGTTTTCAATTGAATATGGATAGATATATGATGCGCGGCGTTTCTGCGGCCAAAGAAGATGTACATGATGCAATCAGGAATATTGACAAAGGTATTTTCCCACAAGCTTTCTGTAAGATTATTCCTGACATCTTAGGGGGCGACCCGGCATATTGCAACATCATGCATGCCGACGGAGCTGGAACAAAATCGTCTTTGGCGTATATGTACTGGAAGGAAACGGGCGATTTTAACGTCTGGAAAGGCATCGCACAAGATGCAGTCGTGATGAATACCGATGATCTTTTGTGCGTGGGAGCCACAGATAATATTCTTGTTTCAAGTACAATTGGTCGCAACAAAATGCTGATACCGGGAGAAGTGATTTCAGCCATCATCAATGGAACCGACAATTTACTGCACGAAATGCGCGAAATGGGTATCGGAATTTGGCCAACCGGTGGCGAGACGGCTGATGTTGGTGACCTGGTACGCTCAATTATTGTCGATTCGACCGTTACCTGCAGAATGAAACGAAGTGATGTGATCGACAATGCAAACATCCAGCCGGGTGACGTTATCGTTGGTTTAAGCAGTACGGGCAAGGCATCATACGAAAAAGAATACAATGGCGGAATGGGGAGTAATGGACTGACCAGCGCACGTCATGATGTATTCTCTAAATATCTAGCTGAAAAATTTCCTGAAAGTTTTGACAATGCAGTACCAAACGAACTGGTATATAGTGGAAAATATCAATTGACAGACACCATTGAAGGCGTACCCGTTGATGCAGGCCATTTAGTTCTGTCGCCCACCCGTACTTATGCCCCCATCATCAAAAAGATATTAGACCTACACCGGTCGCAAATCCATGGAATGGTTCACTGTACCGGAGGAGCCCAAACAAAGGTTCTTCATTTTGTCAGCGACAACTGCAAAGTAGTAAAAGACAACATGTTCCCAACTCCTCCCCTGTTCAAGGTTATCCAGGAGTGCAGCAAAACCGATTGGAAAGAAATGTATAAGGTGTTCAATATGGGACATCGAATGGAGATATATGTAAAGCCAGAAATCGCTCAACAAATCATTGCAATCAGTCAAAGTTTTAACGTTGACGCACAAATCATTGGTCACATTGAAGACGGAAAGCGTTCACTGACGATCAAGTCCGAACATGGAACATTTGAATATTAAAAAAATATATGCCAGATAATAATAGCATTTTAGAAAAATTAGAAGGGCTTGAAGCCCGATATCAAGAGGTCAGCACACTCATTGCCGACCCTGACGTAATAGCCGACCAAATTCGTTATGTAAAACTGACAAAGGAATACAAAGATTTGGGTGACATCATGAACGTCCGCAAAAGATATATCGACTGTTTGAATGCCATCACAGAGGCAAAAGATATTTTGACAAACGAGTCGGACACGGATATGAAGGAAATGGCAAGAGAAGAATTGTCTGAGAACGAATCCCTTCAGCCCAAATTGGAAGAAGAAATCAAAATAGCCTTGGTTCCAAAAGATCCAGAAGACGCCAAGAATGTTCAAATGGAGATTCGTGCCGGAACCGGTGGCGACGAGGCTGCGCTCTTTGCTGGCGACATCTTCAATATGTACAAACGCTTCTGCGATTCTAAAGGCTGGTCGCTGAGTGTAACAGCTGTAAACGAAGGCACTGTTGGTGGCTTCAAGGAAATTGATTTTGCTGTCAGTGGTGACAACGTCTATGGAACCCTGAAATATGAAAGCGGCGTACACCGCGTTCAGAGAGTCCCTGCCACAGAAACGCAAGGACGTATGCATACATCGGCTGCAACAGTTGCCGTTTTGCCTGAAGCAGAGAAGTTTGAAGTGAACATCAACGAAGGTGACATCAAATGGGATACCTTTAGAAGTTCGGGTGCTGGTGGACAGAATGTCAACAAGGTCGAGTCGGGTGTCCGTTTGAGGTACCCTTGGAAAAATCCCAATACAGGCGAAGTTGAAGAGATATTAATTGAATGTACTGAAACAAGAGATCAACCAAAGAATAAGGAACGTGCGCTATCTCGCCTTCGCACATTCATCTACGACAAAGAGCACCAAAAATATGTAGATGATATCGCGTCCAGGCGTAAATCGCTTGTTTCTTCTGGAGACAGAAGCGCCAAGATCAGAACATATAATTATCCACAAGGTCGTGTGACAGATCACCGCATCGGTTTCACCACACATGATTTGACAGGCTTCATGAATGGTAACATCCAAGAAATGATAGACGCCTTAACAGTTGCTGAAAACGCAGAAAAGCTGAAGGAAACAGAACTTTAAATGATGATTTATTCATCTTATCCGTTTTGACAAAGATATGAAAAGAGAAGAACTAATACAGCAGATATTTACCAAAAAGAGTTTCTTGTGTGTGGGACTCGACCCAGACATCCAGAAGATTCCACAACATCTTTTATCTGAAAACGACCCATTTTTTGCGTTTAACAAAGCCATTATCGACCAAACTGCATCTTATTGTGTTGCCTATAAACCCAATTTGGCCTTTTATGAATGCAATGGAGTCAAGGGGTTGGTTTCTTTTGAACGCACGGTAGAGTATCTTAAAAAGAATTACCCTTCTCATTTCATTATTGCAGATGCAAAAAGAGGCGATATAGGCAATACATCGACCATGTATGCCCAAACATTCTTTGGATTATATGATTTGGATGCATTGACCGTTGCTCCCTATATGGGAGAAGATAGTGTACGCCCATTCCTCCAGTATACCGACAAATGGGTTATCGTTTTGGCGCTTACCAGCAACAAAGGGTCAAAAGACTTTCAATTCTCGGAAGACAAAAATGGCGAAAGGCTCTTTGAAAAAGTCATTCTAACCGCTTCTCAATGGGGCAATATAGAAAATACCATGTTTGTTGTTGGAGCCACTCAAGGTTCAATGTTTGCCGATATTCGAAAGGTTGCTCCACAACACTTCCTGTTGGTTCCCGGTGTTGGCGCACAAGGAGGAAGTCTTGAAGAAGTATGCAAATATGGAATCACTAAAGATTGTGGCCTGCTGATCAATAGTTCGAGAGGAATTATTTATGCAAGTAAGGAAGCTGATTTCGCTGTTGAAGCAGGGAAAAAGGCACAAGAACTGCAGCAGCAAATGGAAATTGAATTAAGCCGAATCACAGGCTGATTGCATTTTTCCTTACAAGAAAATCAAACATCTTTCAATCTTAATGATTTTGTCTACCAAAGTCATTGAGATTGAATACTGATACAAATGACTTTATCAAACAATGTCAATGCTTTTGCGATTCACCATTTTACCGATCAATCTCCCAACTTAAGCTACTCATAAATTTTGTATCATTAAAACAAAATTACATAGTTATCAATCAGATAGATTAAACTCACAACTTCATTCAATATTACAATGAGGTTTAAGTTTAAAACGCAAATATTACATTTATCATTCAATTGTCTAAATAAATTTATCTATATTTGCACATTAAATCAATTGAACAACTCATTTATGGAATTCACGGCGAAGCAAATTGCGCAATACATCCAAGGACAAGTTATAGGTGACGAAAACGCCAAAGTAGACGCTTTTTCTAAAATTGAAGAAGGAGTTGAAGGCTCAATCTCTTTTCTTGCCAATCCCAAATATACACATTATCTTTACGAAACAAAATCATCAATTGTATTGGTAGATGATCAAATCACCTTGGAACAACCTGCTTCAACGACGATTATCAGAGTACAGAATGCGTACGATTGTGTGGCTAAACTTATGCAGTTGTACGAATCAGCTAAACACAGAAAAACAGGTATTGATCAACAAGCATTTATTTCTCCAACAGCAAAAATAGGCAACAATGTCTATGTCGGAGCCTTTGCATACATTGGAGATGAGGCTGTTATCGGTGATAACACTCAAATCTATCCCAACACGGTGATAGGTGATCAAGTTGTTGTCGGTTCAGATTGTATTGTCTACCCTAACGTGACGGTTTATCAAAATTGTAAAGTCGGCAACAGAGTTACACTGCATGCCGGATGTGTTATTGGCGCCGATGGTTTTGGATTTGCGCCTACAGAAGAAAGATATGATAAAATTCCTCAAATAGGAATCGTAACCATTGAAGACGATGTTGAAGTTGGTGCCAACACTTGTATAGACCGCTCTACGATGGGCAGTACCTTTGTTAGAAAAGGTGTAAAGCTCGATAATCTGATTCAAATAGCTCACAATACCGATATCGGTGAAAATACGGTCATTAGCGCTCAGACCGGTATCGCTGGCTCTACCAAAGTAGGCAAATGGTGCATGTTTGGAGGTCAGGTTGGGATTGCCGGTCACATTACCATCGGGAATAAGGTCTTTTTAGGTGCACAATCGGGTATCGCCGGAAGCATCAAAGATAACCAGAAATTGATAGGAACGCTCCCGATGGAAGAAATTTCTTATTTTAAGTCACAGGCGATCTTCAAGAGACTTCCTGAGCTTTACAAACAAATCAATTTGCTTCAAAAAGAAGTTGAACAGTTAAAAAATAATCTTTCCAAATAAAGCTGCATAAAGATAAACGGAATGGACGCTATAAAACAAAAGACAATAAAGAGTAGTTTTTCGGTAAGTGGAAAGGGGCTACACACAGGATTGAACCTTACGTTGACCTTCCTTCCTGCGCCAGAGAATTCAGGATACAGGATTCAGCGCGTTGATTTGGAAAGCCAGCCTGTGATTGAAGCTATTGCAGAAAATGTCGTTGAAACAACACGTGGCACCGTTTTAGGAAATAGTGACATGAAAGTGTCAACAGTAGAACATGCCTTGGCAGCTTTGTATGCTTTAGGCATAGACAACTGTATGATGCAAGTCGACGGTCCCGAATTTCCGATTTTGGATGGATCATCCATCATCTATCTTGACAAGATCAATGAAGTTGGCTTGGAAGAACAAAATGCTCCAAAGGATTATTATATTATCCGCAAGAAAATAGAGATAAAAGATGAGAAAACGGGATCGTGCATAACCATTCTCCCCGATGATCAATTCAGCATCACAGCAATGTGCTCGTTTGAGTCAAAGTTCATAAACAGTCAGTTTGCCACTTTGGACTACATGGAGGATTTCGCTACAGAAATTGCTCCTGCCAGAACTTTTATCTTTGTACGCGATATTATTCCGCTTCTTGAAGCAAACTTAATTAAAGGAGGCGATCTAGACAATGCGATCGTTATTTACGAACGAGAGGTTACACAAGACAAACTGAACCAACTGGCTGACATCTTAAAGGTTACTCACATGGATGCAACTAAGGTTGGCTATATCCAGCATAAGCCACTTGCTTGGGAAAACGAATGTACGCGCCATAAGTTACTGGACATCATCGGAGACATGGCCTTAATTGGTAAACCCATCAAAGGCCGAATCATTGCCACCAGACCGGGTCATACCGTGAATAACAAGTTTGCCCGAATGATGAGGAAGGAAATTCGGAAACATGAGATACAAGCTCCTATTTATAATCCTAACGATGAACCCGTTTTTGATAATAACCGCATTCGCGAACTGCTCCCCCATCGCTACCCGATGCAACTCATCGATAAAATTATTGCCATTGGGGCAACAACGATCGTCGGTGTCAAAAATATAACCAGCAATGAACCTTACTTTGTTGGACATTTCCCTAAAGAACCTGTGATGCCTGGCGTATTACAGATCGAGGCAATGGCTCAATGCGGTGGTATTCTCGTTTTGAATCAATTAGAAGAACCTCAACGCTGGTCCACCTATTTTCTAAAAATAGACAATGTCAAGTTCCGGCAGAAAGTTGTTCCAGGTGACACTTTAATTTTTAGAGTCGAACTCCTCCAACCGGTTAGACATGGCATAAGCTCGATGAAAGGTTATGCTTTTGTTGGAGACCAGGTTGTATCTGAAGCAACATTCACAGCTCAAATTGTCAAAAATAAGTAAATTGTAACGCAAATCCTTTTTGTTTTATATAAAAGAGAGATTACAAATATCATACATTTATGAATCAAATCAGCCCACTTGCATATGTTCACCCAGAGGCACAACTAGGTGACAACAACATCATCGGCCCTTTTTGCTATATTGATCAAAATACGGTTATCGGAAACAACAATACGTTGCGAAATGGTGTAACGATCCATACCGGAGCCAGAATTGGTGATAACAATGAATTTTTTCCTGGCGCAAGCATCAGTACGAAGCCGCAGGACCTTAAATTCGTAGGAGAAATAACGACCTGTCAAGTAGGCAATAATAATAGTATCCGTGAAAATGTAACGCTTTCGCGAGGTACGGCATCAAAAGGTACGACTATTATTGGTAACAACAATCTTTTGATGGAAAGCATGCATGTTGCCCACGATTGCGTCATTGGGAACAATGTTATTATAGGCAATGCGACAAAATTTGGAGGAGAAGTTATCGTAGATGATAATGCTATCATCAGTGCCGCTGTACTTACACATCAATTTTGTCACATTGGCGGGTATGTCATGATACAAGGAGGTTGCCGTTTTTCACAAGACATCCCTCCATATATCATTGCAGGGAAAGATCCGGTCAAGTATGCCGGAATCAATATTGTGGGATTACGCCGCAGAAAGTTCAGCAACGACCTGATCAATTTGGTTCATGATGCATACCGTCTTCTTTATAGTAAAGGTGTATTGAAAGAAGGAATTCTGGAAATAAAGAAGAATTTGCAAATAACACCTGAAATCCAATACATCATCGACTTTGTTGAATCATCTCAACGAGGTATCATTCGATAAATGAATACGCTGATCGTTCTTCTTGGACCGACAGGAGTTGGCAAGACAGAGTTATCTCTTCAAATTGCCAAACAACTAAGAACACCAATCATTAATGCCGACTCTAGACAGATTTATGCAGAAATACCGATTGGAACAGCGGCACCGACACTTGAACAACAAAGTTATATAAAACATTATTTCGTTGGTAACCTTCATATCAACGATTATTACAGTGCTGCCAAATACGAGGAAGACGTTCTACACCTGCTTGACTCTTATTTTGACGATTCACATACAGTGGCATTCATGTCTGGAGGAAGTATGCTCTATATCAACGCTGTTTGTAATGGTATTGACGACATTCCGACTGTTAATGAAGAAACTCGAGAATCATTGAAACGTGAATTGTCCGAAAAGGGATTACCAACATTGGTTGAAGAGTTAAAAGAACTTGATCCCGAGCATTACCAAATGATCGACAAAAATAATCCTCGCAGAGTGGTTCATGCATTGGAGATTTGCCGAATGACGGGTAAGACTTATTCATCGTTTCGTAAAAATACCAAGAAACAACGCCCTTTTCGCATGATAAAAATAGGCATTAATCGACCTCGTGAAGAAATGTACGAAAGGATTAATGCACGTGTTCTTGGAATGATGGATAATGGACTGTTGGAAGAAGCCCAAAGAGTTTATCCTTTCCGAGCCAACAATGCATTAAACACTGTAGGTTTTAAAGAGCTTTTTGAATATTTTGACGGAAAGATTCCATTGGAAGAAGCGGTGAGAAAAATTCAATCCAATACACGACAATACATGCGAAAACAACTTACTTGGTTTAAGCGTGACGAAGAGATTAATTGGTTTGATCCTTCAAATATTGAAGAAATTATAAAATATATAGACAACCAGTTATAAATACTAGCTTATTTAGTATTTTTGTAACATAACAAACACTGCTATGATCGATCGGATTAAAAGATTTTTCAATTGGGCTTGGAATAAG
>CALNBT010000222.1 GCA_937874345.1 uncultured Prevotella sp. | reverse complement strand
TAATTTGATTTGATGTTTTTTTTATCATTCAATGAAATATTATCGTTAACAAAGTAGTTTTTTAATTAAAAATATCTATATTTGCACCATTAACGATTGATTAAAACAAATTAAATATTAGATATTAGATATAAATTTTATACTATGCGCTTGTATAAATTGTTATATGATCTGAGATAATTTGCATTATTATGAATTATTCACTAATAACTTTGAAAATAATTATGATGAAAAAACAAAAACGGTTGTCAAGAGTAATGAATCGTTCACTCTTGGTATGTTCTACTTTTGCTTTATCTTCGTTTGCCCTGATGGCAAGTGCAGAAAACAATGTTGGACAGAATTTGAACGAAGTTGCGGTTTCGTCTCAGCAACGTGCAGGGAATATCACCGTAACAGTCGTTGATAAGGCTGGTGATCCTGTTGTTGGAGCTAGTGTTATTGTGAGATCCACAAAATCCGGTGGTATTACAGATTTAAATGGAAAGGTATCTGTCAATGCTTCTCAAGGAGAATTAATTCAAGTTTCATATGTTGGTTTTACAACACTTGAAACTCGTGTAAATGGTTCTGCGGTTCGTGTTCAATTATCTGAAGATCAGGCATTGCTTGATGAAGTTGTAGTTGTTGGATATGGCACCATGCGTAAATCAGACTTAACTGGCTCTGTTGCTACAACTAAAGGTGAAGAAATTATTAAACAACAAGGCTTTAATGCTCTTGAAGGATTAAAGGGTAAAGCAGCAGGTGTAAACATCTTCAATAATACAGGTCAGCCTGGTGGAGAGATGCGTGTTATTATCCGTGGTATTTCTACTATCAATGCTTCTGCAAATCCATTGTATGTTGTTGATGGAGTTGTTATGTCTGGTATTGATTTGCTGAACCCCAATGATATAGAATCGATCGAAGTGTTAAAAGATGCATCAGCTTCAGCTATTTATGGTGCCCGTGGCGCAAACGGTGTCATCTTGGTTACGACCAAACGTGGTTCTGCTGGACAAGGTGTTCATATTTCTTATGACGGGTCTATTTCTGTCAGCTCGATGGCTAAACAGATGGATGTCATGAATTCAAGCGAATGGATGGCTGCGTTTAAGCAAGGTCTCGAGAATGCTAACGCTTTTCAGGGCAAGAATTTTACTACCGATTTGTCAAAGATCTTCACTGATGAACGATTGTTTAAAAATGGAGTTCCTATTTATGATACTAATTGGCAAAATGAAGCTACTCGAACAGCAGTTTCCCATAATCACCAGTTGAGTATAACAAGGAGTAGCAAGGATACTTCAATTGGAGCTTTCTTCAACTATACTGATCAAGAGGGTATTTTGTTAAATTCGTATTTCAAACGTATTAATGCGAAATTGTCTTATGACGACAAACCAACAAACTGGCTATCTACTTCAACGAATCTTATGGTTAACCATACTTGGGGAAACCGTACTTCGGATAATCCATATGGCCAAGGAGCTTTAAGAACAATGATTGAGCAGTTGCCATTTTTACCAGTAATGATAGATGGTCATTATGCGCAGACAAATGATGTTCAGACAACAGCAATTTTGAATGATCAGAATGATCCGTCAAAAGGAAGTCAGGGCTATAGTCCTGAAGGCGTTGGTAATCCGGTTGAACTATTGAAAAGAATGTATGCGATGAACTATCGTACACAAATTTTCGGTAACACTGCATTTACGTTCCACTTGGCAAAGGGTTTGGATTTGAAGACTCAGTATGGTATTGATTATAACAGAGCTCGTAATAAGAGTTATACTCCGTTCACACCACGTCCTTTAATTAATCAAAATTCTCAAGGTTCGGCAAGTACCAGCAATACAGACAGATTTTATTGGCAGGAAGAAACTTATTTGACCTATTTGAAAGATTTTGACAAACATCATATCAATGCAATGGTCGGTATGTCCTGGCAGGGATACAATTATGATTATTCAGGTATGAGTGACAGCAAGTATGTTGATGATTTCTATGGATATTATAATTTAGGTTCAGGAACCAATAGACCTAGCGTTGGAAGTGGCTGGGATAAATGGACCATGAATTCATATTTCCTACGTGTAGCATATAATTACAATGATACGTATTTAGCAACCTTGACTGGTCGTTATGATGGTTCTTCTAAATTCGGTAAGAACAACAAGTACGCATTCTTCCCGTCATTAGGTTTGGGATGGGTAGTATCTAACGAAGACTTTTTGAAAGATAATCAGACAATTAGCCGTTTGAAATTACATACATCAGCAGGTTTGACTGGTAACTCTGAAATCGGAACATTTGGATCTCTAGCAACAGTAAGCCAATCTAACACCATCATTGGTGGGGCGCTGAATGTTGTTTCATATCTAGATAATATGCCAAACCCATTGTTGAAGTGGGAGAAAACATTCCAATGGGATTTAGGTTTTGAGCTCGGCTTGCTAAAGAATCGTTTGAATTTCGATATTTCTTATTATCGTAAATATACATCTGACTTGTTGTTGGATAGACCTGTTCCTGAATCTACTGGTTATTCTTCAATCATTGATAATGTTGGTGCTGTATCCAACCAGGGTTTAGATATCTTGGTAACAGCCTTCCCTATTCAGACTAAGGATTTCGAATGGAAGACCACTTTAAATATGGGATATAACAAGAATCGTGTTGAAAAGCTTGATGAAAGTTCATCTGTTGATCCTATTTCAGGAAAGAGACAAATTACACTTGATGGATTCGTTGGTTATGACATGTTAATCCGTGAAGGCGAACCATTGTCTTCTTTCTATGGTTATAAGCGAGCAGGTATTTATGATGGCAATCCTGCACATTGGGATAGCAATACAATGAATATTCCTAGTGTTATCGGTGAAAAGGTCACATACAAGAATCGTCAGATCATTGGTAATGGATTACCCGATTGGATGGGAGCATTTATAAATACTTTCAGTTATAAAGGATTTGATTTGACTCTTGACATGCAATTCTCTTTGGGCGCACAAATTATGCAGGAGTATTTCCACTCAACTGTTGCAAGATTCTTGACCAATGGCTTGGATAGAATTTATAAAGATGCTTGGAATCCAACTACGAATCCTAACGGGGTAGAACAAGCAATCAGACTGAATAACTTTGGACAGGGTGCTAACAATGGTGCTGATGATGATTGGGTAGCCGATGGCTCATATTTACGTTGCAACTTAATTCAGTTAGGTTATACATTTAATAACAGCTCTTTAAAAAGTGTTGGACTTTCAGCTTTGCGTATTTATGCTAACTTTAACAACTTGTTCTTGATTACGTCAAAGGATTACTTAGGGTTTGATCCTGATAACTCAACTCGTTTGGGATCTAATAAGTGGGGTACTAATCGCCAATTCTTCTCATATCCACGTCCAAGAACATTTACTTTAGGTGTAAATGTTACTTTCTAAATCGTGAATAAAAAAACAAGTTCAAACGTTTAATATAGACATACTTATATGAAAAATTTAAAATATTTATTCATTCTTTGTGCTTTGGGCACAACTGCAATGTTAACTTCATGCAATGACTTTCTGGAAGAAAAGCCGTTGAATGAAAAGACTGCAGATCAATTCTGGAAAACTCCTCAAGACGCACAATCTGCCGTATCAGCACTATATTTTGGTGGTGTTCCGTATCTCAACAACATTGATGTTGATGGAGGCTGGACTCCTAAGGCTACAATGTGGGGCGGTATCATGTCTGGTCTTTATGTAGATAAACGTAAAGACAGATTGTTTACAACAGCATCAGAAGGGAGCACTTTTACTGTTGAGGCCTTTGATTCTCCCGCAATGGATTTGTGGCACGAGTTCTACAAAGGTATTTCTCGGGCAAATTTCGTGATTGCAAATATTCCATCAATGAAAGATGTCCTAAGCCAATCAGTTATCGATAATTATGTTGCTCAAGGAAAATTCTTCAGAGCATATGCTTATTTTTACCTGGTAAAAGAATTCGGTGATGTTCCATATATAGCAGAACCTTACATGTCACCAGTAAACATGTCTGTTCCGCGTACACCTTCAGCAGAAGTGTATGCAAATATTGAAAAAGATTTGCTGGAGATTACAAGTGGGAATGCTCTTCCTAACAAAGCTTTTTATGATAACAGTTGCCGTGTTACAAAGGCAATGGCTCAATCTTTGCTTGCACAGGTCTATCTGCAGTGGGCAGGAGCTCCTTTGAATGGAGGTGACACTTATTATAAGAAAGCGGTTGATATGGCTAAACTCGTTATCAATGGTGGAGTCCATCATTTGGAACAAGCAAATGGAAGCAGTGATGATTTGAATTCTGCTTTCAATGTTATAAAGACTACAAAATCTTCTCCAGAGATTATCTTTGCTAAAGAATATGATAATACCAATTTCAATGTTGGTAATTCATATGCTTGTCGGTCTATAGGCGCAGACGCATTCCAATGGAAAGATGCAAATAATAATGGCGTGTTTCATCCAGGAGGTGACGTTTTGTACAATGCTTACCTTCCCTGTGACATGATTATACAGAGTTATGCTCAGGGTGATATCCGCGGTCATGAAAAGCAGTTCTTCTTCAAAGAGTATACTGATGACACGGGTACCAACCATACATTGAATAACTGGGGTGCGTGGATGTGGTTTGATGAAAATGGATTAAAGAATGGTAAGGACGGTGACTATAATGTTCCTACAATCCGTTTTTCAGAAATATTATTGATTGCAGCAGAAGGTTTAGCTCGCACGGGTAATGAGCCAGACGCTAGAGCTTACCTTAATCAGGTGCGTAAACGTGCTGGTTTGCCTAACGAAACGGCTACAGGTAATGATTTGATCCAAGCAATTCTGACCGAACGTCTGCATGAATTCCCATTTGAATTTAAAGTTTGGGATGACATTAGACGTACACGCCTTTATCCTGAAGCTGCTGGTGTTAATTCTGGTAAGTTGAATTGGGTTCCATTCAAAACTGCAAAAATACAGAACAAGCCTGATGGACAAATCAAACAAGGTGGTATTCCTGAATACGCTTTGTTATGGCCTATCCCATTGGATGAGATGCAACGTAACCCATCATTGCAAGGACACCAAAATCCTGGATGGGAATAATACTTATTTGTAAATATCTATGTTGGGCGAGGAATAATATTCCCCGCCCATTTTTTTTATATGGTGTTATTCCTTAAAATCCATTGAAATGCTTAACTTTGCAAGAATATAACCTATTACTATTTAACGATGAATAATTTTTTGAAGAGTTTGCTGCTTCTGGCTGTGCTGTCGATGCCGCAAAGTGGGAAGGCTGTTGATATCATGAGTCACATCAGTTTGAAGCAACCTGGAAACAATGCTGTAACGTATCCCTTGTTTGAAGTTAACGGTAGTTTGAAGGCCAATCAACAGTTGCCGTTGATCATCACAAAATCAGTCAGTAATAGAGGATCAGACGAAATCATTACAATTACACTGAAGGCGGAGGAGAAACTATATTTCAATTTTGGAGCAGAAGTAAATTCCGGTTTTAATACAAACGATTGTGATTTCTATTTGCCGGGTTTTTGGTATCATCAAAACTTGCGCTCACCCAAGGAGGCGCCATCTTTCCATACATCCAAGAGCTGGAATGTGCGTGAAGATCGTCTTTCATCTCCACTCAGCGGTGTTGTCAACTTGAAAACAGGTGAGTCGATGACGGTTTTGCGACAATTGGGCAATCGCGAAGATGGTCTAACTACTGCCCAAGAGGGTGAAGTGATTGTATCCGGTGGCACATCTGTTGGATATATCGGCTTCGATAACGAGTCGGGTGAAGCTAAACTGACCTTTGGTTATCCTTATGTAGAGACTCCCAAACGCTATATCCGAAAGTTGACATTAGCACCTGCTGTCTATGCTTTCGTTAAATTAAACAAAGGAGAAACCAAGACTATTACATGGGTTATCAATAAAGATCGTGCAGCCAACTATGGAGAGTTTATCGCAAAAACATGGGCAAAGACTTTTGACTCCATGAATCCCCAGCCAATCAATGCGCTTTATACTGCAGAAGACATGAAGGCAGCAATGACAAACTATTTCAGAAAGTCGTATGTATCGAAGTTCCCATTGAAGTTTAACTCGGGTATGTCACTTCGTACAGACGATTGTGTGTCTGTTGGCGAAGCACAATTGGGATTTGTAGGGCGTGTCTTGTTAAATGCCTTCAATCAAATTGAATATGGAGAGCAGCACAAGCAGGCAGACTTAGTACAGATGGGGCAGGCAATCTTTGATAGCTATTTGCAATATGGCTTTACCGACAATGGCTATTTGCGCGAGATGGTGAACTTCGATCGTGAAGGATTGAAGATTGTTGATGTCCATTCCATTCGTCAGCAATCTGAGGCTATCTATGCCATCCTGCATTATTTGAATTATGAGAAAAAGCAAGGGCGTACGCATAAGAATTGGGAAAGTAAAATCAAAACCTTGCTCAGTAATCTGATTAAGCTGCAAAAAGAAGACGGTCATTTTGCCCGTAAGTTCAAAGATGATGGAACTGATATCGATGTCAGTGGGGGCAGTACACCTTCTGCTACATCTACATTGGTCATGGGATACAAGTATTTCAACGACAAGGATTATTTGAAGGCTGCCAAGCTTACGGTAAATTATGTAGAAAAGAATATCATCTCTAAGAGTGATTACTTTTCTTCAACACTCGATGCCAACTGCGAAGATAAAGAGGCCGCTATTGCTGCTGTTACATCTACATATTATTTGGCAATGGTCACAAAGGGACAGGAGCGCCAGCATTATATTGACCTGTGCAAACAGGCAACTTATTTTGCACTCTCTTGGTACTATCTTTGGGATGTTCCATTTGCAGAAGGTCAGATGTTGGGTGACTTAGGATTCCACAGCGCTGGATGGAGCAATGTATCTGTTGAAAACAATCATGTGGATGTATTCGTGTTCGAGTTCCCACATATCCTGAAATGGCTTGGCCAGCAACTCAATGAACCTCGCTTTGGCAAGATGTACGATGTCATCTATTCATCTCTCAGTCAGTTGTTGCCAACAAAAGAACGAATGTGTGGAATCGGCGTCGAGGGATATTATCCTGAGGTTGTCCAACACACTACCTGGGATTATGGCCGTAATGGGAAGGGATTCTACAATGATATCTTTGCTCCCGGATGGACCACCGCTTCATTGTGGGAGTTGTATTCACCTACTCGCACCTCAGACTTTTTATTGAAGAAATAATATCATGAAGAAAAACATCAAACAAGAAATTTTACAGATTCTCTGTATTGCCTTTTCGTTTACACCTATGGTCGTAAACGGTCAGGAGGTATATCATAATCCTGTGATAGATGTCAGTGTACCCGATCCAACTGTCATCAAGGCTCAAGACGGTCATTTCTATCTGTATGGAACGGAGAACATCCGAAACCTGCCTATCTATCGTTCGGATGATTTAGTAAACTGGACTTACTTGGGTACCGCCTTTACTGATGAAAGCCGTCCTAAATGGAACCACAAGGGAAACATGTGGGCACCCGACATCAACTATTTCAACGGTCATTACGTACTGTATTATTCCAAATCAGAATGGGGTGGTGAATGGACTTGTGGCATCGGTGTGGCAACCGCCGATAAGCCCGATGGGCCTTTCACTGACCATGGCGCCATGTTTATCAGCAAGGATATCGGCGTAAAAAACAGTATCGACCAATGTTTTATCGAAGATAACGGTCACAAGTATCTGTTCTGGGGCAGTTTTCGTGGAATCTACGCCATTGAGTTATCCGATGATGGTCTCTCAGTGAAAGAAGGTGCACAGAAAGTTCAAGTTTCGGGTACTTTTATGGAAGCAAGTTATGTGCATAAGCGCGATGGTTATTATTATCTGTTTGGCTCTCACGGCACCTGTTGCGAAGGTCTCAGGAGTACCTATCAGGTAACTTACGGGCGGTCTAAAAATCTTCTTGGACCATATGTAGATAAAGAAGGACGGCCATTGTTGGAAAATCACTACGAAGTATTGCTTCATGGGAACGAAAACGTAGCTGGTCCAGGCCACCATGCCGAACTGGTTACTGATGATAATGGTGACGACTGGATGTTGTACCATGGATATAGTCGTAAAGATCCGGATGGAGGAAGAGTTGTCTGGCTCGACAAAGTTGAATGGATCGATGGTTGGCCACATATGCAAGGGTCTCAGCCATCAACCGTTTCGGTAAAGCCAGTGTTCAATGAAATATCGCTTGCCGATCCAACAATTTTCTATGATGAGGGTACATACTATCTGTATGGAACTTCAGATCGTGATGGCTTCAATGTCTATACATCCAAGGATTTGGAAACATGGACCGGTCCTGTTGGAGCAACCAACGGCTTGGCATTGTCAAAAGGCGATACCTATGGAACGAGAGGCTTCTGGGCCCCACAGGTGTTCAAGCGCAATGGAAAATATTACATGGCCTATACGGCTGACGAACAGCTTGCCATAGCTGAATCTGACAGTCCTCTTGGTCCTTTCAAGCAGAAGAAACAGGCGATGATTCCTGCTAAAATGAAGCAGATAGACCCATTTGTCTTCTTTGATGAGGATGGCAAGGCTTACCTTTACCATGTTCGTCTGATCAATGGTAACCGTATCTATGTAGCCGAATTGAATAAGGATATGAAGTCTATGAAAGAAAATACTGCTGTTGAATGTGTTTCAGCCGAAAAGGGATGGGAGAACACCTGGAAGTCGGATTGGAGTGTATGTGAAGGTCCTACTGTCGTAAAACTCGACGGAACCTATTACATGTTCTTCTCTTGCAATGATTTCCGTAATCCCGATTATGCTGTCGGTTATGCCACAGCTTCTTCTCCTATGGGCCCTTGGACCAAGCACGACGAACCCATTATCAGTAAAAGGCTCATTGGATACAATGGTACCGGGCACGGCGACTTGTTCAAAAATCAGGCAGGAGAGTGGATGTATGTGTTGCACACTCACCGTAATTCGACACAGGCTGTACCCCGAAAGGCAGCTGTTGTGAAACTGGAATTCACAAAAAAAGGTTTCTCATTGGTTAATGGCTCGTTCCGTTTTTTGAAACATCAGTAATAGAACAGAATTTCATTGGATATGAAAAATAGCTCCGTATTGTTGATGCCGGAGCTATTTTTAATAAACAAGTCCCCTCCTCTCCCAGTGATTTCTGGCCTCATTCATCTACAAAGATTTCGTGATGATAAGTGTATGGCGAGCAATTCCACTATACTTCATGCAAATATCAATACTGTATTCAAGCAATTATTAATTACTATGCAATGAAACGAATCAATATTTTATTCAGCTTGGCAGCTTGTATGATTCCTTTATGGAGTTCGGCAACTGTCCTGGCAGTGGGTTCTCCAGACGACCTTACGCGCTATGTCAATCCGTATATCGGTACGGGGAGTAACGGACATGTGTTCATTGGTGCCAATGTTCCGTTTGGGGCTGTTCAGCTAGGTCCCACACAAATTACCCGTGGTTGGGACTGGTGTTCGGGCTATCATTATAGTGACTCAGTGCTGATAGGCTTTGGTCACACACATCTTAGCGGTACAGGCATTGGTGATTTGGGCGACATCGCGTTTATGCCTACCTTCAACTCCGATGTTCATACCGTACGTTTCTCTCACGATGCCGAGTATGCTCGTCCAGGCTATTATACTGTTCGATTGGGTGAAAGCAAGATTCTGGTCGAGTTGACAGCAACAAAACGCGCCGGAATGCATCGCTATACTTTCCCGTTAAGTGCCAAAACACCTTTGGTAAAGATAGATCTTAGACAGGGTATTGGCTGGGATAAGATGACCAAATGCCAGATGGTACAGGAAAGTCCCACGACTATAAGTGGCTATCGTATGTCGACAGGTTGGGCAAAAGACCAGCGTATCTATTTTGCAGCCGAGTTTTCTCGTGCTATGAAGCTGCAAAAGATGTTGGGCGATAGTATCGGTGTGTATGCCGTTAGCGAAGATGCAAAGCCATTGTTGATTAAAGTTGGTATCTCGGCTGTCAGCATTGAAAATGCTAAGGCCAACTTGCGTGCAGAGATTCCCGGTTGGAATTTTGATGAAGTGGCTGCAGCTGCTGACCGCAGTTGGAACGAAGAATTAGGTAAGATTAAAGTCCAAACATCTGATATCGATGCAAAGACCATCTTTTACACCAGTCTGTTTCATACCATGACCGCTCCTTCTGTCTTCTCGGATGTCAACGGCGAATATCGTGGTGCAGACGGTAAGACCTATCAAGGCGACTTTACCAATTATACAACCTTCTCACTTTGGGATACCTATCGTGCGGCTCATCCGCTCATGACCATTATCCATCCAGAGAAGCAACGCGATATAGCCCAGACGCTTTTGCATATCTTTGAACAGCAAGGCAAACTCCCTGTATGGCATTTGGTGGGTAACGAAACCGATTGCATGGTTGGCAGTCCGGGCATTCCTGTACTGGCTGACCTTGTTTTGAAAGGTTTTGATGTGGATAAGCAAGCAGCCTTGAAGGCCATGAAGACCTCTGCTATGCTTGATGAACGTTCGATGGACAACCTGAAGAAGTATGGGTACATTCCTTGGAATCGCGACTCGACTTACGAAACGGTTTCAAAAGGTTTGGAATATGCCTTGGCCGATGCTTCAGTTGCGAAGGTAGCTAAGCTGTTGGGTGCCAAAGACGACTACAAGTATTTCTTCAATCGTAGTAAATCGTACAAGTATTACTTTGATAAGAAGACCGGATTTATGAGAGGTATGGCCGATGGCAAGTTCCGTGAGCCCTTCAACCCGTTCCATTCAATCCATCGTTCTGACGATTATACCGAGGGCAATGCATGGCAATACACCTGGTTGGTACCACATGATGTTCCCGGGCTGATTAAGCTCTTTGGCGGGCCGAAGAAGTTTGTTACCAAACTCGATTCGCTGTTTATTGTCAATGGCGACCTGGGAGCCAATGCTTCTCCAGACATCTCAGGATTGATTGGTCAGTATGCACATGGCAATGAACCGAGCCATCATATCCTTTACCTGTACGATTATGTAAATCAGCCTTATAAAACCGCAGAAAAGGTTCGACAGGTGATGTCTACTATGTACCATAATGCCAACGACGGATTGAGTGGAAACGAGGATGTCGGTCAGATGTCTGCATGGTATGTACTTTCTGCAATGGGCATTTATCAGGTTGAACCTTCTGGTGGACGTTATATGTTTGGCTCTCCCATCTTCGATCAGGCTGTTATCAATGTCGGAAAGGGCCGCACCTTTACCATTGTTGCAAAAAATAACAGTGCGCAGAATATGTATGTCAGTCAGATAAAGCTCAACGGAAAACCTTATAAAAACTTGTATATAGACTATCAAGATATCATGGCTGGCGGTAAGTTAGAATTCTTTATGACCAATAAGCGTCCCAAATAATCGGTTCACTTTTATCGATTCACCAGCATGATGGGCTGCTCTCTGTATTCGGAGGGCAGCTCATTTTGTTTATCTCTACCAACAGGCACAATCCACAGCGCACCATTTGAATGCATGGACTGACAAGCTTTCAGAAGTTGGGTATATCAAAGTAGAAAAATCGTTTCAGTGAAAACAACCTCTAAAAGCTTTCCAAATACCGACCAAGATACAGCAAGCATTCGAATGCATCTATCGAAGCTTTGAAATGTTACATCGTGAAATCGTAGTCCGTTTTTTGGTGTACTTGCTGTCCGATTAACAGCTACCTTTGCTCGTCATGATCGTAAGCACCATCTTGTCGGTATCGCACATCGCTTCTTTTCCGATACTTGTCAGGTTGTGAATTGAACTATCTACATCCTCATCAATGATTCCTTCGGCGGCTGTTACATGCTTTCCCTCCATCGACAGCAAGGCCGACAACACCG
>CALNBT010000221.1 GCA_937874345.1 uncultured Prevotella sp. | reverse complement strand
CCTATATAGGTATTGCATACTTCTTGTCATTACACCAAATTCCTTTTTTGGCCTATGGGGAAATTTTTAATTAGTCGTTTGTAAAGGACGATTATATAGAAGTATTAATTCTAAAAGTTTATATTTAGTTTTTGACCCTTGTTAAAAATTCAAGTACTATTATCTGCTTTGTGTAAAGATATACACAAGTTATTTTCCCAAAATGATATTTGGAAACCATTTTGGAATCTCAATCAACAGTGTTCTTCATGATAATATCTCTTTTCTATACACTTCACCATGCGAACTTTGAACATATAATAGAATATAATGTGCGTTAAAAAATAAAAAAATATGGACTTGCATATACTTTGTATAAGATAAAAACATATATTTACAAAAAATATTAATTTTTGAGATTATAATACCGTAAATAATTTATCAACCAATGAAAAATCTTTATGCATACAGTAGTGACAAACTTTTGCAAGGATAGAATAGCTTTATGCTTTCCTCAATGATTTCTGTATTATAGTAGGATAGGCTTACAATGGAATATTGATGGCTCTCCCATTATAATATAAGTATTTTCAAAGATATGTTTCTGGTCTCTAATAATACCCATAATAAAAGAATTACAGTATGATAGAATACATTACGTCAGAACATGTACTGAATAATATAGCAAATTTACCACAACTCGTTTTTGAGGTAACGGATGCTTGCAATTTAAAGTGCAAGTATTGCGCTTATGGAGAATTTTATAATGACTTTGATAAACGAGAGAATAAAAAACTATCTTTGTCAAAGGCTATTAGATTAATTGACTATTTACAGCCATATTGGAATTCTAATCGTAACACCTCCGCAATGACTTATATGTATGTTTCCTTCTATGGAGGTGAACCTTTACTAAATATTGAATTCATAAAAGAAATTGTATCATATTTCAAGAATCACGTAGATTGTCCACATCGTACATTTATATTTACGATGACAACCAATGCAATGCTTCTGAACCGTCACATGGATTACCTTGTGGAGAATGATTTTCAAATACTTATAAGTTTAGATGGCAACAAAAAGAACAATAGCTATCGTGTAGATCTGCATGGAAACAGTTGCTATGATCGTGTTATTCATAATGTTGATATGCTTCGTGAGAAATATCCGGATTATTTTGATAGAAATGTTAGCTTCAATTCAGTTTTTCATAACCGAAGTACTGTTGAAGACGTGTATATGTTTTTTAAAAAAACATATAATAAGATACCAACAATCAGTGAATTAAATAATGTTGGAATACGACCAGACAAGTTGGAAGAGTTCAACAGAGCATTCAAAAATATGAATGAAAGTCTTCGTCAATCTGAACATTATGAGTCAATAGAAAAAGATATGCTGATGAAAGCAAGTAGCTATAAAGGGCTTGCTTTATAGCTACATCAATATAGCGGTAATTATTTTTATGATTATCTTGATTTGCTATTTGATAAAGGGAGTTTAAAGCATATTCCCACAGGTACCTGCCTTCCATTCTCTAAAAAAATGTTTGTAACAGTCAATGGCAAGATACTTCCGTGTGAGAGAATTGGACATCAATTTAATTTAGGAATGATTAGGGACGATAAGATAGAATTAAATCCTTTGGAGATCGCAAGAAAATACAACCAGTACTATAACAAGGTTGATAAGCAATGTCTTTCTTGTGCGAATAAACCTTCCTGTATTCAGTGTCTCTTTAACTTAAAAGATATAGACACTCATCCTATTTGTTTTGGATGTATGAATAAGGAGATGATGGAATCTGTCAAACGACAACAATTTGACTTTATGAGAAAGCACCCAGAGGCATATCGAGAAATCTTAGATACTACTATAACTATTTAAACTTTGCTTTGTAGACTAATGCATTAGTTATTATTATTAACTTTTAATTCAAAAAAAATGAAAATTAAACATCTTAAATTAAGCAGTCTTGCAGATTCAAAAATCCGCGAGAAAGAAATGAATGCTCTTGTTGGGGGCAATGCATGTAGTTGTGCTTGTTATTATGCTTCAGAGGGACCTAGCCACTCTACTAGTAACAACATGAATGCAAATTATGCATATGGATATTCTTCTGTTGTTGGCTGTGCCCAATACATAAAGACAGATGACTGGCCCAATGGCTATTATTGGGAGCATAGTCATGCATAAGTCGTTTGGAGTTGTTCCTGACTTTTTTTATCAGGAACAACCTTTTTAATTGCATTGAATACTAATATGAAATTAAAACGAATACTTGAAAAAAACGAAACATGCCTTGCAGCGGTCATTATGATACTATTGGCAGCCGTTGGCAGTCACTGCTCATGCAAAGCTCAGAACAAACAAGGGAAGCCAATGATTCCTTTCTTTAGAAAGGCCGGTCCCGGTAAAGTAATAGACAAATCTATCGTAACTGCCTATTATGCTTTTAATGCAAAAAAGTCAGATGACCCCAATACTTATATTGATTACCAAAAGCTACAGATTGGCAAGAACGTCATCAAGTATTGCAGTGAATGGATATGCCAAGCAGAAATAAAGCAAGACAAGTTTATATCCGAGCATCCACATGCAGTCAATGTGCCCCATTACCTAAGTTTCAATAAGAGTGATTATTGGGATGAATATCAATATTCCGATTATTTTATTCAATCCGGTGGAATTACCATTTATACGGCAATGCCTTTTGGAGCAACTGAATACAATTGTTACTACCAAGAAACTTATCCGCTTATGAAATGGATGCTATACAATGAAAACAAGACAATCTTAGGGTACGAATGCCAAAAGGCAACTTGTAGTTTCAGAGGGCGTAATTATGTTGCATGGTTTGCACCTGCCATTCCTGTAAAGTACGGTCCATGGAAATTCGGAGGCCTGCCGGGGCTTATCCTGAACGTCAATGATACGCAGAATATTTATACTTTTGAATGCGTAAAATTAACAAAGCAGCCACAAGAAATCACTCGAAAGCCCTTTACAGGCTACAGAAAAAGAGAACGGACATCTATAATGAAATTAGTTCGAAAACTTAATGAAAATTACTGTCAAGCAGTAGGTATGCACCCTGTGCCTGATAATCAAAGAAAAGCAGATATTCCTCAAAGAAATCATTATGAACCTTTGGAGGTGGAATGAATCGTAATGAGAATGACTTTTGTTGCATGAGTAGAATATTGCCATTGATGGCTTTCCTAGCTTTTTCACTTGCTTTGCAAGCACAGACTGTGAGAGGGAACTGTACGTGGTAAAGATACTCTACAGGAGGGAGTCTATGTTACTGTGATGGCCAAAGGAACAACAAATATTCGGCTATGCAGATACAAATAACAAGGGCCATTATCAGTTGACATTTACCAGTGAGGCAGACAGTGTCGTTGTTACCGTCGGTGGTGTCTATTGGTAATCAAGTGAAGATCGTCCCTACTCGTAACCAACAACTTAATTTTCGCGTAGAAGAACATTTGAAAACGTTACATTCAAATCCCGACCAGGAGTCTGAAAATAAGATTAAAAGTTAAGACAAGTTCATTGTTTTTTTGAATGAAAAAGATTATATCAATAATTCTATTTTGTGCAAATGTTATGGTGTTTGCACAGAACAAGCAAAGTCACATTGGTTATGTTGCTTTCTCAAACATCGACAACTATGTGGTATTTGACACTACCACATTCCGAGTATGGTATGCTTTGAACGCCCTTGATATCAAAGATGAAAACTCTTATATTGATTGGCAGGTACTGGAGGTTGGCAGACACAGTAATAAGTATTACAGCTACTTCGTGTGGGAGTCTGATTCTCTTAGAACGATCGACTACAGGACAAATCATTCAGGTCGCTATTCTAATAAGCTGCTTCCTCGCGGACGCAACGGGAACGGAAACTGGAACGAACTGCAATACCATGTGCTGATTGCAGAAAACGGAATGATGAGAACATACAACCGTGAGCGTCTTCCGCAATATGAGGGATATTACGACGAATCTTATCCAGATCAGCAATGGACATTGCTATCTGACACGGCAATCATCAGCGGATACCATTGTCAGAAAGCTACTTGCAGTTTTCATGGACGTAGCTTTGAAGCTTGGTTTACATCCGAGATTCCTATTCGTCTTGGGCCGTGGAAATTCGGAGGTTTGCCTGGGCTTATCATCAAAGTTTATGACAGCGACCACTACTATATTTTCGAGTGTACTAATGTGGAGCAAATTCATCAACCTATGGTCAGGAGCAAATACGGTCACCGCCGTCCCATCAAGCGTGAGACTGTACTAAAGTTTGAGCAGAAAATTAACGAGAACCCCGGAAGGACATTAGAATGGAAGGACATGGAAGGCAATATCATTTCAAAGAATTATCCCTACGAGCCTATAGAATTAAAATAGAGAATATGAGCATACGGAGATCGGTTATC
Organism: uncultured Prevotella sp.; assembly: GCA_937874345.1. GTDB lineage: Bacteria > Bacteroidota > Bacteroidia > Bacteroidales > Bacteroidaceae > Prevotella. The sequence continues at coordinate 2,884 of CALNBT010000221.1, read as the reverse complement.
AGACTCTCCTTACTGACAGCTCTAATCTCCATGCAGGGCAAGGTGCAAGCGCAGACTATTATCGAAGGTACAGTGCTGGACGCACAGGGTATGGCAATAGATGCCTATGTAACGGTATCGCCAAAGGGAACAGGGGTCATTATAGCATCTGCTGACACGGACCGCAAGGGACACTATAACCTGAAAATCCAGAGTAAGGCCGACTCTCTGACGATGACGGCAGCAGGACTATCGATAGGTCAGCAGGCAAAGGTGGTCGCCAATCGCTCGCAGAAGCTCAACTTCCGCGTGAAGAAACTGTCATTGGAATTGAAGGAGGTCAACGTCCGCGCACAGAAAATCCGTCAGAACGGCGATACACTGAATTACCTCGTTGGAGCCTACCAACAGCAAGGCGACCGTGTTATCGGTGATGTACTGAAACGTATGCCGGGTATTGAGGTGTCGCAAAGCGGTGGCATTAAATTTAACGGTAAGGTCATTTCTAAGTTTTATGTAGAAGACATGGATTTGCTACAGGGACGCTATGGACTGGCTACCAACAACATCAATGCGCAGGATGTGGCCACAGTACAGGTATTAGAGAACCATCAGCAAGTAAAGGCATTGCAAGGAAAAAATTTTAGTGATGACGTGGCCATTAACCTTAAGCTGAAAGATTCGGCAAAAGGGACGGTGGCAGTGAATGCGATGCTGGGCGGTGGTGTCCAACAGACCGGCGGTTGGGGATTCCGCAGTCGGCCATTGTCGGAGACAGGGACAGTCATTGGCCGAAATCCGCTTTGGACTGCTGAACTCATTGGTATGTTCTTCGGTAAGAGTCGACAGAACATGACCCTGTATAAAGGTAATAATACAGGTGATGACATATCAGCAGAACTGACCCAGCACTATTCCGGTATCAACAGTGTTTTTCTTTATCCATTCTGCCCCACAGAGGCAATATTGCCATCCGGATCAGGGTTGCCACAGAATAGAACGTTTGACAACCGCAGTCATATCCTGACGATGAACCATCTGGAGAGACTTTTTAAAGATACCCAGATTAGTCTGAATATCACCTATTATGATGATTGTATCCGACGCGAGGGGAACAGTGAGAGTGAACGCTTTGTGAATGATGACAGCCGTCTGATGGTACAAGAGACATTGGCCAGTGAGACGAAGCTACATAACTTGAACGTACAAGCGACCTACAACTGGAATTCGGAGAACGGATTCGTGGCCAATGTGTTGAAGTTCGACACCAATTGGAACTCTGATAAAGTGGAAGGTTCGCTATCGTCAAAACGTACTGGCACTCAGCCACTCAACTATGGTAATGAGAATGTACACCAGTATTTTGACCGTCCTCAGCTTACGGTCTCAAACACCCTCAACACCATTCGCAACTTTGGTAAGAATACGCTTGACCTGCATTTTTCGGCAGGATATTCACAGCGGCCGAACACACTCAGTGTTAGCGTGGATTCTCTGCTCCAAAGTACTACTGCCACCTATATACAGGACGTGACATCACACCATATTGTTGGTGATTTCAACACAGGCTATGACATACGCTTCGGTCCATTTACACTCAATTACGGTGTGGCAGCACAGGCTAATATACATGGTATAAAGACCGACCTTTACGGCTATAATACAGGAACATATTCTCCAAGGAACGATTTGTGGTATAACACTTACGAACTTACCTTTGGTCAATACTATAAGTTTGAACAAGCAGGCTGGCATCTTTCTTTGGGTTGTCCCATCAACCTCTATATGCAGACACTCGATGACCATGTACGCATAGATAAGCACCATTACACCCATCTGCTTGTCACACCCGCCTTTTCGGCCAGTTACGACTGGCTCGACTGGAGTGGCAGCATCAGTGCACGATATTCCAAAACAGTGGGCGACCCCGGTGGCATTTACAGTGGGTACATTATGAATAACTATCTTTTGTTCCAACGAGCGTATGTAGAACAACTGTCAGAGACCGACCGCATCGGAGCTGAAGCGAGCATCAGTTATCGCAGTGCACTCACTGCTACATTCTTCCGTATCAACGCCAGTTATAATCATACGAAAGACAACCAAATATATGGCACTACCTATCAGGGAGCGACAGCTGTGGTGCAGGCCGTCGACCAGAGTACTAAATCCGACAGCTATAGTCTTGGATTTGACGGCAGCAAGGGGTTCGACTGGTTGAATGCTACTATCCGTGCATTCGGTGGTTACGGTTACTTTGGTAGCAACTGCCTTATAGGGGGTACGGTCTATCCTTTCCATTCTCACTCTGTCAGTGTAGGTGTTGGCGGCACGATCACTCCTCTGTCATGGATCAATTTTGTTGTGAGCAGTGGCTGCTCATGGAACATTAGCCAGACAGATAATGGAAACAACGAATTGTCTAGTACCATGCGTTCAGCTACTCAACGATTGAAAGTAAATGCTTACCTGACTAAGCTATTGACTCTTACTGCCTCAATGGAAGATAACTATAACAATCTTACTGCCAAGAACCGTCATGCTTGGTTCGGAGATATATCGCTCAATCTTAAGCTGAAGAACATCGACCTCGAACTACAACTCAACAACCTCTTTGACCAGCGTCACTACACACGCGTCAACTACAGGGGGCTAGACATCTATACTCAGACCTCGCAGCTTCGTCCAAGGAATATCATTGGAACGATAAGGTTTAAACTGCTATAAGTCTTATCCTATATAAGTTCAATATTATCAAAAAATAGTAAAATGAATAAAAAATATTGGTTCTATCTTGAGTCGCACATATATGTGGATTTCAAGCCAAATATGATGTTGCTGTATGATACACATACGGGTCAGAATCTGATAGAAGTCTCATCAGTATGTATAAATATTATTCATA
>CALNBT010000220.1 GCA_937874345.1 uncultured Prevotella sp. | reverse complement strand
TTGTACACAACGATACAATACACACCTTCGCAGTTGGCTCGTTTCACCCGTTTTGGGCATTATCAGTGATACATACAAGAACAATCTAAGTAAATCAAATACACAATTACGATGGCTTACAGGAGCTGTTAGCTTGTTATCGATTTTTCTCCTTGGATCGTTTTTCTATGTTTTGCGAAAGAAGAGACAACTATCGATGGCCAGAAATGATTTGCGCAACATTAACAAACAGCTATCTGATTTAAATGATCAGTTAAGGAAAAAGAATGACGAGCTCGAATTACTCAATACAAAACTCAGCGAAACCAATAAAGTAAAAGATGAATATATTGGGAAATTCCTGAGCACGTGCTCTGAATATATCGACAAGTTGGATTCATTTAGGACAAAAGTTCATCGAAAATTAAAGGCAAACCAGATAAACGATTTGCTAAACATGACCCAATCAGAACAGTTAAAAGAAAATGAAATCAATGAATTGTTTGATAATTTCGATGCTGTCTTTTTGAATCTTTTCCCTAATTTCGTATCTGATTTCAATGCACTCCTCAAACCAGAATATCGTATCCAACCACCAGCAAAAAACAAACTTACGACAGATCTCCGTATTTTTGCACTCATTCGACTGGGCATTGAAGAAAGCGCACGTATTGCAGAATTTCTCCGCTATTCACCAAATTCCATTTATAATTATAGGGCAAGAATCAAAAATAAATCGATCTGTTCACGCAACGAGTTTGAACAACACGTTAAAGAAATTGGAATGTAACATTTTAAATCAACAAGTTGATGATTAAAAATACAAACTCTTCAATAAAACATCACAATCGCCGTGAAGATGACTAGGGAAATAGCCATTGATAAAGAAAAGAAAGAGGAAGAGCGTTGATGACAAGATTTGACTATCTTTCTATGATGTTGTCCCTTAACAGTTTCTTCCTAGCTGTCGCAGTATTGAATGATGCGGCATGGATAACATGAAAACCCTACAAGAATTCGCAGGATGAGATGTCTATCGAATCTTCTTATAGCTGAAGACTGCCCAACTATCAATGACGATGGCAAACGTTACCAATACTGATAATGGATATACAATACTGTGGAAGTCACCCCCTCGTACAAAGACCGTTCGCATGGCATCGATAAAATAACGTAGTGGATTGCCCATGGTAATGGTTTGCGCCCAATCTGGCATACTCGAAATGGGCGTAAACAACCCACTGAGTAATATGACACACACCATCACAAACCACATCATCAACATTGCCTGCTGCATGGCGTCGCTGTAATTCGAGATAATCAGTCCTATTCCGCTGAATATCAGTGCCAGCACCATCGACAACAGGTACAAAACCCAAATGCTGCCGGCCGGGACTATCCCATAGACCAGCCACGAAAGAATAAAACACTCGGTGATAACCACCATTGCGATCAACCAGTATGGGATGAGCTTTGAGAGAATAAAGTCTAATTTGCTGATGGGCGTAACATTGATTTGTTCAATAGTGCCCGTTTCTTTTTCAGAAACAATGTTCAGCGTAGGCAAAAAACCGCACATCATCACCATCACCATACAGATGAGTGCAGGTATCATAAACACCTTATAATCTTTGTGCGGATTGAACATCTCAATTGTTGAGAAAGGCAGTTCGGCCCTGATCACATGGTTCTCTGTGATGCTCTGACTGACCATATTAGAGAGATATGCCGACCCGATGCCCCCTTTTGATCCGTTGACAGCATTTGCTGCTATCAACACATTCGCTGTTTTACCGTTCAATTGATCACGTTCATAATGTTGTGGAATGACCAATACCACATCGGCATTACTATGCTCAATGACCTTTAAGGCCTCATCATAAGTGGCCGAAAGACCTTTAAACTTAAAATACTGGGATGCTTCAACACGATGTATCATGCGTCGAGAAAGGGTCGAACAATCCTGGTCTACAATGGTAACCTGAATATTCTTCACCTCCATGGTCGTCACCCAAGGAATCACCAACATGATGACGATAGGAAACATTAGGATCATTCGCGGCAAAAAAGTATTGTTGCGAATCTGAATCATTTCCTTTTTAATGAGATACCGTAGAATCATGACAATCTGATATTGAATTTTCGTAAAGCAATGGTCATTAATAACGTGGTCATCAACGCCAGCACCGCCAGTTCATGTTTCACCATGTCGAATCCAACACCCATCACCATCAGCTTTCGAATAGCCGAAATATACCAGCGTGCAGGGATAAGGGCTGAGATATACTGTAATATCACGGGCATACTTTCAACCGGATAAATCATGCCTGAGAGCAGAATACTCGGCAAAAGCAGCATCATTCCAGACATCAGCAACGCTGCCACCTGCGTCTGAGCCACCACACTGATCAACAAACCCAAGCAGAGGGACAACAGAATATATAGAAATGACATCCCAAAGATGACAAAAAGACTACCTGTTAACGGTACATTCAGGATATACTTGGATATCAATAACACGCTACAAAGGATAATGATCGACAGCACCATGTACGGAACAGCCTTAGCCAACATGATGTACAAAGGTTTCATGGGCGACACTAACAGTACCTCCATACTGCCTTTTTCTTTTTCGCGTACGATACTGACTGATGTCATCATGGCGCAAATCAACAACATCAACATGCCCATGATTCCGGGAAC
>CALNBT010000219.1 GCA_937874345.1 uncultured Prevotella sp. | reverse complement strand
AACAATATGGCCCATATTGATGAACAATATCATGGAGATTGTCTTTCAAAGTCAATGACTTTGTCCATCGATATCATTGGGTTTGTAAAGTGCTACCGTCTGTCGCTGGAAATCACACGCCTTACTGTTTTGCCTTTTTAGTGTCTTCCAAGACTCGGAACGTCACCATCTTTTTGACAAGTGTCAAAGGAAGGGGTTGGTCAATGGGAAACTGAATGGCTCCCTTTGAAGTTTTATATTTTGCAAGTTCGTCCTTGAACTGGACGATCGGATTAGCTGTCGGATAAAAACCGATATGCTTTGTATAAACGGCATAATAAACAAGCACGCGGTTCTGCTTGAAAGCAGGCATTCCGTAGCTAATTGTTTCTGTGGCTTGTGGTGCAGCTTGTTTGATGGCCTGTCTCAGTTGTTCAAGTTTTTTCTGGATATCGGCAGAAAACAAGCTGTGATATTGGTTTATGTCTTTGAACTGATGATTGATTGTAGTCATTGGTCAAGTGGTTTTATAAGGTTATTCCATCGTATCGGGAACGTTTTGCAACTTGGCAAAAGTGGACAAGAGGCGGCTTTATCATTGGTACCCAACGGATAAGTCTATCGCTTTCTGAAGACATTCTCCAGAAAGAAATTCATTCCACCCAAGAAGACCAGACAGCAAATAAGCGTGACTGTCACCAGTGGATGAGCACTCAACGATTCGAACAATTGTAAGTTGGATAATGATTTGCCAATTTCCTTCAAACTGTTGCCTGCCATCACAACAATGAATGCAATACCCAAGAAGGATACAAAAGCCATGAGGACGATTTCGGTGACCTTCGTCCTGTGAGCACGCTGCCGTTCTTCTTTCTTTATTCGCTGCATGGTCCGAAATGAAAAGTTATGCACAAGCGGATCCATGGGCTGCTGTTGCAAAGCTTTCAGCAATCCCTTGTCTAGCGGTCGCTGCAGCTCAATTTCTTCGTTGATTGAGTTATCTTTCATATCTTTCCTCCATCTGTTTGATGATGACATACAATTTTTTCCTGATTCTACTGATTCGCGTCGCCAGCATCGCTACCGAACGTTGAGCATTGGCATCCAATCCCAAAATATAGGCGATCTCTTTCAAGGGCTTCCCATGATGATAAAACAGAGAAATAAGCGTTTGGTCGTCGGCTGGTAGTTGTTCAACGGCCTGTTCTAGCATCTGAATCCGTTCATCAGAGGTATCACTGAATGCCGAGGCAACCATTTCGTCTGTTACAGAAGCCAACTGATCTTCCGGCAGATTACTGCTCTTCGGCAGTCGTTTCTTTTTGCGCAACACACTGATAGCGCGGTTATAGGCCATACGACAGACCCAAGTTGCAAACGGTAATTCTGGGCGATAATCGTCCAAATGTTGAAAGGCCGAGACGAAAGCATCCTGGGTTACCTCCTCTGCATCCTGCGCATGGCCGAGAAGTCGCACCGCAACGGCGTAGACTTCACGGCCATACCGGTCTAGGAAGTAGCTGTATTCATCGGTTTTTCCACCGAGAATACGTTGTATCAAATGCTTCTCATCGACATCCATCTGCTGTTAGTCTTCAGATGGATGATTGTCTTTCATCTTCTGTTCTATCAAATACGATCCTACCAAGGCAAATCCTCCAAAGAGGCAAACACAGGCAGCGTAAATGGAAGAGGCTACTTCATAATTTTCAAAGTGACCTTGGATGTATGCGCCCGAGGTGAAAATGTCGAGGATGAAGAAGGCAACCAAAATTCCAAGGCCAATACCTAATAGCAACATGCCGATGCGAAGTCCTTTGAAATGAAAGGAAGGAAGTCCGTAATTTGTCAATAGCGAGGCCCTTGACTTACCCAAATCCTCACTCTTGATCTCGGTCATTTTCTCAATGATCATCATTCGTTCCTTGCGACGAACGAAGAGTTCGAACACCAAATAAATTGCACCAAAGATAAACAACACGATCAACGGTTGTGTAATAAAATCCATATTCATAATGATAAGTGTTAAATTGTTGAATATTGCTTTCTGTTCATTATACGCAACAATGGGAAAGATATGACAACGACTGGCAACTTTTTTCTCTTTTTCTTCTATTTTCCTTGTTTTCTCTTCAATTCTGGGTGGATACTGTTTTGAGAAATAGACCTTGGGGATACTCATCTCAGACATGCCTGACCGTATCTTGGTAAGCATTCTTCTAAATACCGATGTAATGTTGGTCGGATTTTCAAAACGAAACAACCCATCTATTCGTGATAAGCATTTCTGTTTATCCTGAATAGATGGGTTGAGAACATATAACTTTCTTGGTTTTCAGATGGCGTTCAAACCACTGAAAGTCAATACATCAGTTATTCTTTATTTGCACGCTTGCGGTCGTTATGATCAAGAATGAGCTTACGCATACGCATACTTTTCGGGGTTACCTCGACAAGTTCATCACTCTTGATGTATTCCAGGCACTCCTCAAGACTCATTACCACCTTCGGAATCACCTTTGCCTTATCGTCTGAACCACTGGCACGCACGTTTGTCATCTGTTTAGCCTTGGTAACGTTGATCACCAAATCTTTATCGTGTACGTGTTCGCCAACAACCTGTCCGGAGTAAACTTCCTCACCTGGATCAATGAAGAACTTTCCGCGATCTTGCAGCTTGTCAAGTGAATAAGCATAGGCTGTACCTGTCTCCATGGCAATCATGCTGCCATTGATACGGCGTGTAATATCTCCCTTGAAAGGTTGATAGGATTTAAAGCGGTGAGCCATGATCGCCTCGCCCTGAGAGGCTGTCAACACATTGGTACGCAAACCGATGATACCACGTGAAGGGATGTCAAATTCGATGTTGACACGTTCGCCCTGTGTTTCCATTGAGATCATTTCACCCTTTCGACGGGTAACCATATCGATCATCTTGCTGGAGAATTCTTCAGGAACATTGATGGTCAACTCTTCAACAGGCTCGCATTTCTTTCCATCAATCTCTTTGTAGATTACCTGAGGCTGGCCAACCTGCAATTCATATCCTTCGCGTCGCATCGTCTCGATGAGCACACTGAGGTGCAAAACGCCACGGCCACTGACAACCCACTTATCGGTATAATCTTCGAAAGGACGTACCTTCAAGGCGAGGTTCTTTTCCAATTCTTTTTGCAGACGGTCATTGATGTGTCTTGATGTCACATATTTTCCCTCGCGTCCAAAGAAAGGAGAGTCGTTAATGGTAAACAACATACTCATCGTAGGCTCGTCAATGGCAATTGGAGGCAATGGTTCAGGATTCTCAAAATCACAGATGGTATCTCCGATTTCAAACTTCTCGAGGCCTATTACCGCACAGATATCTCCACTCTCAACCTTATCAGTCTTAACATGGGCCATGCCTTCGAAGGTGTGAAGCTCTTTAATCTTGGTATGTTCGCTTGAGCCATCGCGATGGAAAATGGTAATGTTCGTGCCATCAGTCAATTCGCCCCGGTGAACCCTTCCTACGGCAATTCGCCCGGTATAGGTTGAATAGTCCAAGCTGGTGATTAGCATTTGGGGAGTTCCCTCCAGCTGTTTGGGAGCTGGGATCACCTCAATGATTTTGTCGAGCAGATATTCAATATTATCAGTTGGGGTCTTCCAGTCTTCTGCCATCCAGCCAT
>CALNBT010000218.1 GCA_937874345.1 uncultured Prevotella sp. | reverse complement strand
GAATTCTAGGTAATTATCTGCTCTTTCCAAAGTCAGATGGCGTAATGCCCAAAAGGACCATTCTAGATGAACTGGCCATCAGTGATAATCTTTGGGAACAACGTATCGCTATTGTCACAAACTGGACGCTTATCAGACAAGGACAATATGATGATACTTTTCGCATTTCATCGATGCTGCTTCACCATCCTCATGATCTTATACATAAAGCGGTAGGATGGATGTTACGAGAAGTTGGAAATCGAGACCTACAACTTCTAGAGGATTATCTTGAATCACATTACAAAGAAATGCATCGTACGACTTTACGTTATGCCATTGAAAAGATGAAAGAACCAGAAAGAAAATATTGGTTAACCAGAATATGATTCCAATAACATAGAATGTTTTGCATTGCACATCAGAGTTTCATGCAGAAATATAAAGATTTATTGGCTACAAGACAGCTAAATACTATAAAAAAATCGCAGTAAAGAAGAAAAGAAAAAACTTCTTTAATGCGAAAACGCTATCATAATTACAATTCGTACATTAAATAATGGCTAGGGTGCATGCCTAACGATTGGTATACTTTCTGTGCAACTAAATTGTGTTCATCAACATAGAGTCTCAATGCTCCAGCATTTTGACTTTGAGCAATTGACTTTGCAAGCTCGAAAAGCTCAGAGAAAACTCCCTGTTTTCTATCATCTGGTCTAACATAGACCGATTGTATCCAATAATAAACTCCATTGTTCCAATCAGACCATTCGGTCGTCAGCATCAGAGAACCGATAACTTGATCCTCTTCATTCTTTGCTAGAAGATACAACGCTTTACTGTCATCGGCAATAGCAGCTTTAACACCTTCTCTTACCGTTTCATAATCTAGTGTAATTCCTTCGGTTTCGCTAGCCATTGCTAATTGAAATTGAATGATCGCTTCCGTATCCTGTGGTGTAGCAAGTTCTATTTTGTGACTCATCATAACAAACTTAAATCTTACATGCTAGATCTTCACCAGCATCATTAGTCATCAATTCACGATATTCATCATTTCTCAACATGACATCGTAAGCAAAAGGACAAATAGGACGTATCTTCATACCATGTTCCTTAGCATAGTCTATCGCAGCGACTACTAATGCTTTACCAACACCCTTTCCTTCTACGAAAGCACGAGTATGTGTGATAGAAAGAACATTGTCCTTGACTTCAAAAAACAAATGACCTATTTCCTTGGAATCTTCAAATGCAAAAAACCTTTGTCCTTCCTCGTCTAAGCGTGTTTCCATAATCAAATACTCTTTTGAAAAAACAAATTATTTTATTTGCAGTTTATCACTGCCTGCAGCCTTGAAGCTCATATCTAACCCTTTTACACTATGGGTAAGTGCACCAAACGAGATAAAATCAACTCCAGTCTTGGCATAAGGAATCATATTCTCAAAAGTAATTCCTCCACTTGATTCCGTTTCACATCTGCCACCTACTATTTCAACGGCCTTACGTGTATCCTCGGGTGAAAAATTATCAAACATGATACGATCACATCCCTCTGCTAAAGCCTCATCAAGTTCTTTAAAGTTTCGCACTTCGCACTCTATTTTCAAGTTTTTTTGATGGTCTTTACAATATTGTTTAGCCCGAGTAATCGCATTATGAACACCTCCACAGAAGTCGATATGGTTATCTTTAAGCAAAATCATGTCAAACAAGCCGATACGATGGTTCATTCCTCCGCCAATCTTTACAGCTTCCTTTTCCAACATACGCATACCTGGTGTTGTCTTGCGAGTGTCCAAAACGCGGGTCTTTGTGCCGGCATCAATCAAGGCTTGCTGATATTTGTGAGTCATCGTCGCAATGCCACTCATGCGCTGTAAGATGTTTAGCATCAAGCGTTCTGTTTGCAGCAAGCTCTGTTCACGACCTTTCACACTCATCACAATATCGCCAGGCATGACATGTGCACCCTCTTCGATATAAACATCGACAATCAATTCTGGGTCAAACCGATGAAATACTTTCTTGGCAATCTCAACACCAGCAAAGATTCCTTCCTGTTTGATCATCAACTTACTCTCTCCTATCGCGTCTGCAGGAATGCAGCAAAGGGTTGTATGGTCACCATCTCCAATATCCTCACTGAATGCAAGGTCTAATAATTTTTCGTTTAGTTCTTCTACGGACAACATACGCTTCTTGTTTTTTTATCTATCGTTTTTGAAATACCTGGCAAACGAGTTACCATCGGTCGAACGGCTCAAGCTACTGAATAGGCAATTATTTAGAGACCTAATTGTTTAGATATCGCAAGCATTTTATCAATAGAACGCACAGCCTTTTTAGATGTAGCGGGATCCACTTCAATAGCCGGCCATTCATATTTTAAAGTGTTGTACAATTTCTTCAAATTGATAAGCTTCATAAAGTTACATTCGTTACAAGCACAGGTGGCATCATCTGGCGGTGCAGGAATAAAAGTCTTTTGAGGTGCCGACTTCTGCATTTCATGTAAGATACCGCTCTCGGTTGCAACGATAAATTCTGTTGCATCGTCTTGGATACAATATTTGATAAGTGCGGCTGTACTTCCAACTTTATCAGCCAACTTCAAAATTGGCCCCTTACATTCTGGATGAGCCAGAATTTTAGCATGAGGGTGTTGAGCCTTCACCTTCAAGATTCGTTCAACGGAAAATTTTTCATGTACATGACAGGCACCATGCCATAAAACCATATTACGTCCGGTCAAACCATTGATATAATTACCCAGGTTTTCGTCCGGACCAAAGATGATGGGGGTATCCTTTGGAAACGAATCTACAATCTGTTTAGCATTGCTACTGGTAACAACCACATCCGTCAGAGCTTTTACAGCTGCGGTAGTATTGACATAGCTAATGACTGTATAGCCGGGGTGATTGTGAACAAAAGCTTCAAACTCATCTGCAGGACAGCTTTCGGCTAGCGAGCACGATGCATTCAAGTCTGGCACTAACACTTTCTTATCGGGGCACAAGATCTTGTTTGTTTCGCCCATAAAATGAACGCCACACATGACAATGATATCTGCATCCGTCAGTGCAGCTTTCTGAGCCAATGCCAAGCTGTCACCAACAAAGTCGGCCACATCTTGCACACTACCGTCTGTATAATAATGAGCCATAATGACGGCATTTTTCTCTTTGCACAACCGACGTATCGCGGCAGGTAAATCTATATCATTAGGAATCGGTTCATCAATGAAACCTTTCTCCTTCCATTTTGGATCTATCATATTTATCTGAGTCTTTCAAATTAATCGATGTCAATCATTGGCGTTTTCTCTTGAACGTCGTATGCATGTTTAGGATAATCGATGGTATAATGTAGTCCTCTGCTTTCTTTACGCTCAATCGCATGACGTGTGATGAGATAAGCAACATTTATCATATTACGCAACTCACAAATATCACTTGTTGGCTTAATACGCTTAAACAGTTGCTCTGTCTCTTCGTAAAGAATATCAAGTCGTTTCCATGCACGATTTAAGCGCAGGTCACTTCTGACGATTCCAACATAGTTTGACATGATTTGTCCTACTTCTCGTTCATCCTGTGCAATGAGTATTTTCTCCTCATTGGTCATTGTACCTTCGTCATTCCATTCTGGAACATTCGCATTGAAATGGTACTGGTCTATTACACTCAAAGAATGTTCTGCTGCAGATTTTGCATAAACCACTGCTTCAATCAAAGAATTGCTGGCTAAGCGGTTACCTCCATGTAATCCTGTGCAAGAGCATTCACCAACGGCATAAAGTCTGTGAATAGAGCTTTCGCCATTCAGATCCACTTGAATTCCACCACACATATAATGTGCACTAGGGCAAACCGGTATATAATCCTTTGTAATGTCAACACCGATGTTCAAACATTTCTCATAAATATGCGGGAAATGCTTTTTGGTCTCTTCAGAATTTTTGTGAGTAACGTCCAGACATACATAATTGAGTCCATGTATCTTCATTTCCCTATCGATTGCCCGTGCCACAATATCACGCGGGGCTAATGACAAACGCTTGTCATATTTCTGCATGAACTCTTCGCCATTAGGCAAACGTAAAATACCTCCATACCCACGCATCGCTTCTGTAATCAAAAATGCAGGATGGGTTTCAACAGGATTGAACAATACTGTTGGGTGAAATTGCACAAACTCCATATCCTTCACGGTCCCTTTTGCTCGATAGACCATGGCGATACCATCGCCAGTAGAGATGTTAGGATTGGATGTTGTGGCGTAAACGGCTCCCGTTCCGCCGGTTGCCATTAACGTAACCTTACTCAAGAAGGTATCTATCTTACGCGTATCTGGATCCAGGATATAGGCGCCATAGCATTCCACATCCGGTGTCTTGCGTGTAACCAGCACCCCTAAATGGTGTTGCGTAATGATTTCTACGGCATAATGATTTTCAAATACAGTAATGTTTGGATGATTTCTTACAGTATCCATCAAACCACGTTGAATTTCAAAACCGGTATCATCAGCATGATGAAGAATACGGAATTCGCTATGGCCACCTTCACGATGCAAATCAAACGAGCCATCTTCTTTCTTGTCGAAATTAACGCCCCATTTAATCAAATCATTGATGGCTGCAGGCGCGTTTCGCACGACATGTTCAACAGCCTTGATATCAGAGATGTAATCGCCAGCAATCATTGTGTCTTGAATATGTTTCTCAAAGTTGTCCACTTTGAGATTCGTTACAGCAGCAATGCCACCCTGTGCCCTTGCTGTATTTGCTTCATCAAGTGTTGTCTTACAGATAAGCGCTATTTTTCCTTTGCAACTGTTTGCTACTTTCAAAGCATATGTCATGCCAGCTACTCCTCCGCCTATAATAAGAAAATCAAATCTGTAAATCATAAGAATCCTGTCTTTAACTCTAAATGAATGCAAATATAAGAAAAAAGTAAAACATTAGGTCAATGGTAAGTCATAAATTGTACCAACAGCTAAAAGTTTCAACACAAGTCTACCATATGGTTATCATACAAATCCTTGTATTCGTTTGTAAAACAATACCATCGCGTTTGATCATCAATGTCAATGGAATTGGCAGGTGAAATGGATGAGTTTGCAAATCAATTTGCATGAAATTGAAAGCAAACGTCAGGACGGATGAATTTTAGTTTTCCTTAAAAGAAGCTGTCATTAAAAAAAACAAGATGCATATCTTACCTGACATGCATCTCTTTCACAATTGTTCAACGGTAAACTGCTTAATCTTCAAGCAGTGTTGATGTTCTAACTCGGCTCAGTGTTTCAGGAGTCATTTGCAAATAGTTTGCAATATAGATCAACGGGGCGCGCAAGATAACCTGTGGAGCAAGCTTACACATGCGTTTGTATCGGTTCTGAGCTGTTTCGAAACGAACCAAGTCAGCATGAACCTGAGAAATAATCAGACTTTCCTCCAAAATCTTTCGATACATCATCTGAATATTGATGTTACGCATAGCTTCTCTCTCAAGCGCCGCTTTTGGAATGGCATAAATCATAGAAGTCTCTAAAGCTTCAACTTGAAGCAAAGTAGGTTCTTCCTTGAAAAGACTTTCTATACACATGAAGATCGTGTGGTCCTCGCCCAGATGCTCGGTTACCTCTTTGCTATTCTTATAATAAAACTGGCGAATCATTCCCTTGTCCAAGTAATAAATGCTTCGACAAACTTCACCTTCTTTGAGGATCATTTCACCTTTGGCAAACTTCATTGGTACTAATATGCTTTCCAGCACATCCAATTCATCGTGAGTCATGGTACTGTATTTTCGTGCCAACTCTCTTGCGATGTCTCTTGGGGTATTACTTGGTTCCTTCATTTAAATTGGTATTGAATTAATAAATAGCAGTTCCTAACAATTTAATCAAGCTTTAAAACGGCCAAGAATGCCTTCTGAGGCACTTCTACATTGCCAATCTGCTTCATGCGCTTCTTTCCTTTTTTCTGTTTTTCCAACAATTTTCTTTTTCGACTGACATCACCTCCATAACACTTTGCTGTAACATCCTTTCGTACGCATTTTATTGTTTCTCGGGCAACAATCTTGGCTCCTATTGCAGCCTGAATGGCTATATCGAATTGTTGGCGAGGGATCAGTTCTTTCAGCTTTTCGCACATTTTTCTTCCCAATGTCACGGCGTTATCCTGATGGGTCAATGTCGACAATGCATCGACGGGCTCACCATTGAGCAGAATGTCAAGTTTGGCCAGTTTCGATGGTTTAAAAGAGTCTATATGATAATCAAATGATGCATATCCCTTAGAAATCGATTTTAACTTGTCATAAAAATCGATAACGATCTCACCTAAGGGTATCATGAAATACAGTTCAACTCGATTGCCTGAAATAAATTCTTGTTTCACAAGTTCACCACGTTTATCCAAACACAAGGTCATGATTGGACCGATATAATTTACATCTGTGATAATGGTCGCCTTGATATAGGGTTCTTCAATATGATCGATCATCGTCACATCAGGCAATCCAGACGGATTGTGAACTTCCCTGCTTTCGCCTTGTTTATCATAAACCATGTAAGAAACGTTTGGAACCGTGGTAATGACTTCCATGTTGAATTCACGATCTAACCTTTCCTGAATGATTTCCATATGCAGCAATCCCAAGAAACCGCATCTAAAACCAAATCCTAAGGCAATAGACGACTCTGGGAAAAAGGTTAAAGAAGCATCGTTCAGTTGCAGTTTCTCTAACGAATTCCTAAGGTTTTCATAATCATTTGGATCGATGGGATAAACCCCGGCAAAGACCATCGGTTTAACCTCCTGGAACCCTGCAATTGCTTTCAGGCAGGGCTTTGCCACATGGGTGATGGTATCGCCAACCTTTACCTCCTTCGCATCCTTGATTCCGCTGATGATATATCCTACTTCTCCTGTGGTAAGTTCTTTCCTTGGAATCATATCCATCTTCAAGATTCCTACATCATCAGCATCATATTCCATGCCCGTATTGAAGAATTTGACCTTGTCACCTTTCTTGATACTGCCATTTACGACTTTAAAATAAGCAATAATTCCACGAAAACTGTTATAAACAGAATCGAATATCAAAGCCTGTAAGGGTGCATTGACATCACCAACTGGATGTGGTATACGATTGACGATAGCATTCAACACTTCCTCAACACCTTCACCGGTCTTGCCAGACGCACGCAAAATATCTTTGCGATCACACCCCAACAGCTCTACAATTTCATCTTCAACCTCGTCAGGCATTGCCGATGGCATGTCGATTTTATTGATAACTGGAATGATTTCAAGATCATGTTCAAGTGCCATATATAGATTAGAGATGGTCTGTGCCTGCACACCTTGTGTTGCATCGACCACAAGCAAAGCCCCTTCACAGGCAGCAATACTTCTACTTACCTCATAAGAAAAGTCTACATGGCCCGGAGTATCAATCAAGTTCAGTATATATTCTTTTCCAGCTGTTTCATATTCCATCTGGATTGCATGACTCTTGATCGTGATACCGCGCTCTCGCTCAAGGTCCATATCATCTAAAATCTGTCCGTCTGTAATTTGAACGGTGTGGGTATATTCCAATAACCGGTCGGCCAGTGTTGATTTACCATGATCAATATGAGCGATGATGCAAAAGTTTCTAATATGTTTCATTGAAAATGTTCTTGAAAAAGAATTGAAGGCAACAGACAACAAAATGAAAGAGATATATTAATCGTTACTGCCAAACCTTGATGTGATTCATTGGCAAACGAAGTTTGATAGTCTTTTTCTCTAATTTGAATGTTTTATTCAGTGCCTATACCATGCAAAGGTAACCATTTTAATTGATAATTCATTGACAAGAATAATAATTTTACCTAAAACTTAGTATCTTTGCATGGATAAACATCAAGTCTATGAACAAAATTATCGCAGCAACTTTCCTCCTGATTGGACTGGTCTCTTGTCAGGAAAGTTTAGAAAACAAATCAGTTAGAGAGGCGAAGGAATATACTGAAAAGTTCTGCCCGACTCCAGTAACAAACAACACCCGAACAGATAGTGTCGCATTTATTAAAGAAACGAAGACCTACACATATTACTGTTCTTTCGTTGGAAGACTCGACGACAAGCAAATCGTAGACCAAAACAAAGGAAAATTAAATAATCTTCTTGTCCAAGAGATCAAGAGCAGCACGAATATCAAACAACTCAAAGATGCAGGATTCAACTTTGAATACATTGTAAGATCAGAGAAATCACCCAAAGAAGTATTGTATCAGCTAACAATTAGTAAAAAAGATTATCAATAATTTGCTCGCCTGGAATACGGATTTATGCAAATAAAAAAGTGTAGAAGCCTAAACTTCTACACTTTTTTATGAGAACATTCTCATTGTTATTTTGCACTGACGGGACGATTTTCCTTTGAAGAGCCAAAATTTTTGTTAGGTTTTGAACTCATAGAAAAGTCCAATGAACCTCCGTTCATAATGTCTTGATAGGTAATATATGCGTTCTTCAGATTCTTTCCATTTAATTTCGCAGACTGAATGTAAACATTCTTGTCGTTATTGTTTGGTGAAGAGATAACAAAAGTCTTTCCATTTGGAAGATTGATCGTTGCCTTTTTAAACAATGGACTTCCAAAGACAAATACGCCATTCGATGGATTGACTTGGTAGATACCTAAAGCCGACATGATATGCCATGCAGACATCTGCCCGCAGTCTTCGTTTCCACAATAGCCATCGGGTTTGTCTGTATAAAATTTTTCCTGCAACATTCTTACTTTCGCCGCAGTTTTGTACTGAGCACCTGCATAAACGTAAAGGTAAGGAATATGATGGTTGGGCTCGTTTCCATGTGCATATTGGCCTACCATACCTGAAACATCTGGTGGTGCACCTTCACCTAGATCACCCTTTGCAACAAAAAGTTGATCCAAGTTCTTAATAAACGGCATATCGCCTCCATGCAAGGCTACCAAACCGTCTGGGTTCTGAGGTACCATAAATGTATATTCCCATCCGTTACCTTCTGTGAAATCACCTACATTGTCACGGTGATTAGCCAAGAATGGATTATAGGGCTCATACCAAGAACCATCTTTCATCTTGGGATGAACCTTGTTAATCTTCTTGTCAAATAGCAGTTCAAAAGAGCTACCACGCTTCAAAAAGGTGTTATAATCATCCATCCTACCCATCTTTTTTGCCATCAATGCAATGCCCCAGTCATCTGCAGCATACTCTAGATTAATAGAAGTAGCCTCACCTCTTGAGTCTGCCGGGATATATCCATAGCGCATGAAATCAGCAACTCCGTTTTGTTTTGGATTGGTTGCGGTAGAGATCATTTTATTAAGCGCGTCATTCGCATCGAAACCAGTGATGCCTTTCAGATATGCATCCGCGATAACTGGCACCGAGCTGTAGCCAGGCATGCAGTTCGTTTCACCGGCATAGAGAGGCCAGATAGGTAATTTTCCATTCTGATCATAGATACTCAACATAGAATTGACCATATCTCCCACATTGTCTTTCGCAATAATCGTAAACAAAGGATTTAAAGTACGGTAGGTATCCCATAGTGAAAAGGTCGTGTAATTCTTGAAATGATTACCCGTATAAACCTTATCATCTATTCCACGGAAGTCACCATTGACGTCACAATAAAGGTTCGGAGCTATAAATGTGTGGTACAATGCCGTGTAAAAAATCGTTTTTTGCCTTGGAGTTCCTTCAATATCAATCGTCGAAAGCTTGTCATTCCATTTTTGAACTGCCAACTGATGCGTCTTATTGAAATCCCATCCCGGTAATTCTTGATCCAGATTCATTTTTGCATTCGTACAACTAACAGAAGAAAGAGCTACCTTTGCCATCACATCTTTATCGTTGTCATCAAACGATATCACACCTTTAACTTCACGACTTTGCAATTCGTCAAGTCCAGCAGGCGTATCATTCATAAAAGTATTCAAGCTCTTAAATGGCTTGTTGAACTTAACATAGAAAAAGACCTTATGTTGTGGAGCCCACCCATTCACAAAACGATATCCTTCGATGGTGGTGTCGTCAATCTTACGAATATAACCTTCATAGGGTGTGTTACCAATACCATTCACCAAATCAATCAAGACACGAGGTGTACCGTCTTCCGTAAAGGTATAATGATGCAGGCCAACGCGCTCTGTTGTTGTGAGTTCAACCTTTACACCATTATCTAACTTTACAGCATAATAGCCAGGAGCGACCCTTTCATTCTCATGTGAGAAAGACGATGAAGCTGCACCGTTCAGGTGATGATCGTCTCCTCGCAATGTTCTCATCGCACCAGAATAAGGCATAAAGCTTACATCGCCTAAATCTGCACAGCCAGTTCCACTTAAGTGGTTATGACTAAATCCAATGATCACCTTGTCATCATAATAATATCCTGAGCACCAGTCCCAGCCTTTATAGATATTCATAGGACCGAGCTGAACGGCTCCGAAAGGAACATTCGCCCCAACGAACACATGTCCATGCCCGCCTGCTCCAATATATGGGTTGACAAATGTAGTATAGTCTTTCTGTGCCATCATTTGGTTTGAGCAAGTGAGTAGCAATAAGAGAGAGAATACAAGAAATTTTACTCTTTTCATTCTTAAATTGTATTGGCTAGTTTTAGGTAAAAAAATAAAAGACAGCATATCAAATTTCAAAAAAACTGATATACTATCTTTAAAAAAGGTATTTATTCCGGCTTCATATTCGTATAAACCGTCTGAACATCATCAAAGTCTTCTAGCTTTTCAACCATTTTATCAATGGTCTCGCGCTCTTCTGGAGTAACATCTTTTAAGTCGTTTGGCATATAAGTGAACTCCGCACCAGTCACTTCATAGCCTTCTGCTTCAAGATATTTTTGGATGTCTCCAAAGCTAGTTGGTGCCCCATAGATCGTTACTTCATTTGATTCTTCATCTTCATCGTAGTCATCTTCTACTCCGAAGTCAATGAGTTCAAGGATTAATTCGTCCATATCCAATCCTTCTTTCTTCTTGAATGTGAACACACCTTTATGATCAAACAAGAAGGAAAGTGACCCAGTTGTTCCCATATTACCATTAAACTTGTTGAAAACAGAGCGAACATCACCTACCGTTCTTGTGGTATTATCGGTCAAAGTATCTACAAGGATCGCAACTCCATGAGGTCCATATCCTTCATATGTTACCTCTTTGTATTCACTCTGATCTTTGCCCATTGCGTTTTTGATAGCACGCTCAATATTATCCTTCGGCATGTTCTCGCGCTTGGCATTCGCGATGATAGCACGCAAAGTAGGGTTATTCTCTGGTTCAGGACCTCCAGACTTGACTGCAATTGCGATTTGTTTACCAATTTTTGTAAATGTACGAGCCATGTGGCCCCATCTTTTCAGCTTGGTTGCTTTACGATATTCAAATGCTCTTCCCATTGGAGTATAATTTTAATAAGTTCTTACCTTATTGGTAAGCATCGAAACCATTGCCTCATTTATTTAAAAAATGGCTGGGTTCGAATTTTAAGTTATATTGATTGATATATTTATTTATTCAACTTCAGCACCATCACCATAAATTTCATCAATGAAATTGTGTGAAGACCAGTTGCTAACGAAGTTCTGCACCGAGAGTCTTGGTTAGATTGCTAACAAGTTTCTGCATAATGGCATCGATTTGTTTGTCATTAAGGGTCTTCTGCTCGTCTTGCAAGATAAAGTTTACTGCATAACTTTTCTTGCCTGTTGGCAAGTTTTTACCTTCATACACGTCAAAGAGTTCAACTTTTTTAAGAAGTTTCTTTTCTGTTTGGAATGCAATATTCTGTATCTCAGCAAATTCTATCTTCTGATCCAATAACAAAGCTAAGTCGCGACTGACAGCAGGATACTTAGAGATTTCAGAAAACTCAACCTTATTTTTACGAATGGCTTTCATCAAGGATGTCCAGTTGATGTCAGCAAAATATACCTCATTATTGATATCAGCATTCTTCAGCAGGGTCTTGTTAACCATTCCCAGTTCAGCCAACAGCTTTCCACCACGATTCTTGAATGACAATCCATGTGAGAAAATGTTATTATCGCATGACTCAACCACAAACATTCCCGACGCTACGCCAAGACGCGCAAAGATATTCTCTACGTAAGCTTTTAATTCATAGAACGAGCTCTCCTCATCAGCGTGAATCCAACTGCCTTCAACATGCTTGCCAGTAACCCACAATCCTAAATGATATTCTTGGTGATAGGCTTTTATTAGACTTTCATCGCTCAGTTGCTCGGATGCAAAATGGTAACAGTTACCAAACTCGAAGAAGCGCAAATTGGCATTCTTTCGATTGGCGTTACGCATCACACTCTCCAAACCACCAAACAAAAGTGTCTGGCGCATGACACCCAAGTCACTGCTTAAGGGATTCATAATCTTGACCGTAGTCTCTTCCGTGTATTGGTTTAATCCAACATAGTAAGAAGATTTTGTCAGAGAATTATTCAAAATTTCATTGAAGCCGCATCCTACCAGTTGTTCACCAATCAGATTTTCCATATGATTGGCTTTATCTACATCCCCTTGAATGGTCAAGGAACTCTTCAATTGAGTTGGTATTTCAACATTGTTGTATCCATAAATACGCAGAATATCTTCAACAACATCGCAAGGTCTCCGGACATCAGTCCTGTAAGCTGGTACAGAAAGTACCAGTCCCTGTTCGTCTTCAGATACGATATCCATCTCCAAGCTCTTCAAAATGCTCTTGATTGTTGGGATTCCGATCTCTTTCCCAATCAAGCTATTAACATATTGATACGAAAGAGGTACTTGAGCATTTTCTATCGGTGTTGGATATACGTCTTTAATCTGCATGCTGATCTTTCCACCAGCCAGCTGCTTGCATAAAATGGCAGCCTGCTTTAAGGCATAGATGATTCCGTTGGGATCAATGCCTCTTTCGAAACGGTAACTTGCATCAGTGCTCAATCCATGTCGACGAGCACTCTTCCGAATCCAAGTAGGATGAAAATAAGCACTCTCGAGTACCACATTTCGTGTTGTTTCATAGGTACCACTACCCTTTCCGCCAAAGATTCCGGCAATACACATCGATTCTTCAGCATTACAAATGCTTAAATCGTGCTCACCAAGTGTATGCTCCTCGCCATCCAACGTCACAAATTTCGTCCCTTCTGGTTGTGTCCGAACAACGATCTGATGTCCCAGAACCATGTCTGCATCAAAACAATGCATAGGCTGACCATAGGCCATCATGACATAGTTGGTGATGTCTACGATATTGTTGATGGGTCGAAGACCAATGACACGTAATTTATTCTGCAACCATTCGGGGCTTTCTTTTACCTCACAATCAGTCAAAGAAATGCAGGCATATCGTTTACATGCCTCATTGTTTTCGATGATTACATCGATAGGAAGCGACTCATCATCCACTTTGAATTCGTCGGTTGAAGGACGATGCAGCGCTGTTTGATAGCCATTCTGCAATAACCACGCGTAAAGATCTCGCGCAACACCATAATGAGATAAAGCATCTGAACGGTTTGCTGTAATATCAATCTCTATCAACCAGTCGCTTTCCAAATGATAATAATCGGCAGCAGGCATGCCAACAGGTGCATCTTCAGGTAACACGATGATTCCATCATGACTTGTACCTATACCGATTTCATCTTCAGCACAGATCATTCCATTGGAGTCAACACCGCGAAGTTTGCTTTTTTTAATTGTAAAAGCGTTTTCACCATCATACAAAACACAACCTAAATCTGCAACAATGACTTTTTGGCCGGCTGCAACATTTGGTGCGCCACAAACAATTTGCTGGGGGGCATCCTTGCCCAAATCAACAGTCGTAACATGCAAATGATCAGAATTGGGATGTGATTCGCAAGTCAGCACCTTGCCAACAAACAATCCTTTCAATCCTCCCTTAATCGATTGAACCTCTTCCAACGCATCTACTTCAAGGCCACAAGATGTCAAAGCACGTTCAACCTCTTTCGGAGTCAAATCGAAGTCGACATACTCTTTCAGCCATTTATAAGAAATGTTCATTATAATGAATTTTATATGTATTCTATAAGCTTGGCAAAATTACTAAAAAATAAACACGCATACAAATGTTCATTTAAAAAAGGTTTGTAAATTTAGATTCGATATGGAGAAGTAAGAATAAATCCGTAACTTCATGAAGATGACGCATTAATCATTATTCACCCAAATTTGGAGTTCACCAAAAGCTACATTTTTCATGATTGAAGCTCAATGAATAAAAAACTGCATTCTATTTGTAAAACATTCAAAACAAATGTCAAACATAAATTGATTTGAAATCTCTGAAAGATGGCGATTTGAAAGAGACAATTAATTATTCTGAGAAGATTGAAGACAACTATCTACAAGATAAAGCTCGTGGATACAGTCAACCAGAGACGTTTACACATGTACCAGTCAACTATGAATGAAATGGCTGAAAATGTTTTTTTAAAAAGGTTATACGATTCTTTCAATCTTGCATTTTGATGAACAAGATTTGTAATTTGAAATCGTTGAATGGCATAATCGGTCCTACCTATTTTACCTAATATTTCTATACAACGAAATACTTACAACCATTTGTTTGACAACAAATTAAAACATTAGAAAACAATCTCCTGGAAATTGTCGTTCAATTTCCAGGAGATTGTTAATCAATATCAATGAGATTGTCCTTCAATATCAATGCTTTTGTTAGGTGGTTGCTGAACTGGCATTTTTCGACCGAATAAGTCACATCATGCCATCTGTTATGAAGAGTCACTAAAGCACAAACAGAAAGATTGACTTGCCCGTGTTTAGGATTGAAGGAAACGCCAGATTTGCTTAGACAAACAAATTGACATTGGCATCTTCGGCACGTTCCATATAGGTAGCAACCCCACCTATGGTCACACCGTCGAGCAGTTCCTCTTTCTGGATTCCCATCATATCCATTGACATCTGACAAGCAATGAATTCTACTCCACTCGCCAATGCCTGCTGACGCAATTCTTCCAAAGAATTGATATTCTTCGTTTTCATGATATGACGCATCATTTTGTCACCCACGCCCAACATGCTCATCTTCGAAAGGTGCAGCTTTTTAGAACTTGACGGGAGCATCCAAGAAAACATTTTACCAAAGATGTCTTTCTTGAGAACCGGCTTCAATTCTTTCTTGATAACGTTCAATCCCCAGAAAGTAAAGAAGATCGTTACCTTATGTCCAGTTGCTGCTGCCCCATTTGCCAGCACGAAAGTTGCCAAAGCCTTGTCTAAGTCATCGCTGAACATGATAAGGGTTTTGTTTTTGCTCATCTTTACTGGAGTGTCTTCTTGTGAACTGACAGGACATTTTTCGATTAAGACTGTATGATAACCACCACTGTCCTCTGAAGTAATAAGTTTGTTGCCAGTTGTTCGGCACCAAGCCTGCGCATCACGAGGGAATCCTGCATCGGTAGCTTTAATCTCAAGCTGGTCGCCAACAGAAGCATTATCCATCGCTGTTTTCAACTTCAAAATGGGTCCTGGGCATTGCAAACCACATGCATCGATTTTGAGGATGTTTTTTAAAGCCCGAACTGGCTCATTTTCTGTCTGTTTTGGCTGATCAAATATAATGGGATTAGCATTCACAACAGGTGCAGTTACAGAAGAATAAAGTCTATATCCACCTGATAAGTTGCGAACACGCGTATAACCTCTACCGAAGAGAATGCGTTGAGCAATATAGCCTCTCAAACCGATAGCACAATAAATAACAACATCCTTATCACGAGGAACCTCGTCAATACGCTCACGAAGGTCATCCAAAGGTATGTTGACAGAACCCTTGATAGCGCCTAGTTCATGCTCAGCTTCAGTACGAACATCAATGAGGAGTACTTTAGTTGGGTCAATATTCTGCAATTCACGCCAATAAATCACCTTCATATCACCGCGGATAATGTTGCTAGCCGTATATCCGGCAATGGCAATAGGATCTTTGGCTGAAGAGAATGGCGGGGCATAACACTGCTCTGTCTTAACGAGATCAAATACCGTTCCGTTATGCTTGATCACCTGTGCAATCTGGTCCATACGCTTGTCAACACCCTCTACACCCACACATTGAGCACCATAGATACGACCATCTGTAGGACTAAAGGTCAATTTAAGGGTTAATTGGAAAGAACCTGGATAATACCCTGCATGAGATGCCGACATGGTTGTACTGCTGAGGTAATCTATGTCCATCTGTTTTAAACGCTTTCCTGGCAAACCCGTTGCAGCAACAGTCAAGTCGAATACCTTGGCAATAGATGTTCCAATGGATCCTTCATATTCGGTTTTGTTGCCAAAAACCATGTTATCAGCAACAATACGAGCCTGTCGGTTAGCAGGTCCCGCCAAATAATTCAGCCAAGGCAATCCCGTCAAAGGATGGGGAAATTCTATTGCATCGCCAACTGCATAAACATTCGCTGCCGATGTTTCCAAATAACTGTTGACCTTGATACCTCTTTGTCCTAATTCAAGTCCGGCCTTTACCGCCAATTCGGTAGAAGGTTTTACGCCGATAGAAAGTAAAACCAAATCTGCTAAAATACGATTGCCATTAGCCAAACAGACTGCAATCTGATTACCAGACTGTTCAAAGTGATCGACTCCCTGCTTCAAATATAGGTTTACTCCTTTATCCAAAAGGTGACGATGTACCAACGATGCCATTGAATAGTCGATAGGCCCCATCACCTGGTCTGCCATCTCGACAATAGAAACATTGGCTCCCACTTCATGGAAATTCTCTGCCATCTCCAAACCGATAAATCCACCGCCCACGACCACTGCATGTTTTACCTCATGGGTATTGATATACAATTTTATATGGTCTGTGTCACTGACGTTACGAAGGGTAAATATGCCTTCCAGCTCAATACCTTTCAACGGTGGGATAATGGGTGCAGCCCCCGGAGAAAGCAGCAATTTGTCGTAGGTCTCTGTGTATTCGGTTGAATCAGTCCGTCTGACTGTTACTTGTTTACTCTTTGTATCAATGCCGATTACTTCATTTCCAACGCGCACATCAACATTGAAACGACGCCCAAACGATTCGGGAGTCTGGACAAAAAGTTTGTCACGATCTTCTATGACGTCACCAATATAATATGGCAATCCGCAGTTTGCATAGGAAATGTATTTACCTTTCTCAAGCAAAACAATTTCGGCCATTTCGTCAGCACGACGAATTCGAGCAGCAGCAGTAGCTCCTCCGGCTACTCCACCAACAATAATATGTTTCATTAAAATGTAATTATGATTGATTTTATGATAAAACGATAAAAAAAATAAATGTTCAAGATGCCCTTAATAGGTCTAAAACCGTCATCACCTGATGGGATAGATCCAAATAATAGCGCATCATTTTATCATCTCCTGAATGATAGATATCTCTAAAATGTTCAAATTCAAAACGCAAGCGGTGCACATGCCGTTGGACATCGATTTCGCTTTCTTGCTCACCTACATATATTTTAAACTTTTCTAATCTACTGACTGGACCTTCATTTTCAATCCATCCATCCTCTCCTTGAATGCTACCGTACGATAAGCCATCACTATCTTTAGCACCAATACAAACAGCCTTAAAATGAGGATAATGCAATATGGCAACCCCGGAAGTATCAATGCCATTATGTCCGATGTTAGGATGATACTCTACTTCAACGGGCATACCACATAAAGCTACAACAAACTGAATGTTATAAATATTGATATCAGTCAAGGCCCCTCCAAAACAAGCGGGATCAAATGCCGGTGTTATTTGGTTATTGAGATATAAATCATATCTACTTGAACGTTGACTATAATTGCAAACAATTAATTTAATATTCCCTACCTGACGCAACAATTCTTCCTTCAATATCTTAAAATGAGGCATGTGCAACAATGTGACAGCTTCAAAGATGTAAAGATGATTTGCCAACGACTTTTGAATGAGCGCATCAAGTTCTGATGTCGAAGTACAAATAGGCTTTTCTATAATAACATGCTTACCGTGATCCAATGCCTTCAACGCGTATGAAAAATGAGCGTTATTGGCCAATGCCACGTAAACAAAGTCAATATCGCTTTTTCTTAACATCAAGTCATAATCATCATAGACTTCGCCAATCGAAAATTCTGCAGCCAACCAATCCGCCTTTTGACGACTATGAGACCGGCTACAAATCGCAACGATCGTGATTCCATCTATTTCTTGGATCACAGGAATCACTTCAGAAACGATTTTTCCGGTACCGATGATTCCTATTTTCATTGTTCAACGTAATTAGTTTGCTCAGTTTGCTACTATTTTATTTTCTCATTTACCTTGCTGTAGTCTGGAAGATGGAAATCATATGAATTATCGAATACCTGTTTTACTTCATTGATTTCGAGCAAAGTAGTGCCTCCTCCTTCACCAAAACTTCCTGACAAATAGGCTATTTTGTCATCCAAACCGATGAAACCTTTCTGTCTAAGCATGCGAATCGCTGCAGTAAAGAGGTATTCTGACCCATTACGTTCTTTTTGATAAATAGGGATGACACCGTAACTGAGATTCAACCACCGTTGAGTTTGTTCGCGATAGCAAATGGCTAAAATGGGGGTTGGTCCTCTAAAAGAAGCTAAGTTACGAGCCGTAAGACCTGTTTCGCTATCCGTTATGATTCCTTGAACGCCCAACTTTCTTGTTGATTCAATAGCTGAATATGCCAAGAATTCACGAAGACTTACAAAACCGTTCTCCATCGGATTGATGATTGTTTCTTTTGTTGAATCTGATTCTGCTTGTTCTGCAATTCTAGCCATCGTCAGGACGGATTCGAGTGGATATTTTCCTGCAGCAGTCTCCCCACTGAGCATTAATGCATCCGTACGTGAATAAATGGCATTTGCGATATCTGTAACCTCGGCACGGGTAGGACGTGGATTGGTAATCATCGACTGGAGCATTTGAGTGGCAACGATAACTGGTTTCTTTTTCATCACACACTTACGGATAATCTGCCGTTGAATTCCTGGAATTTCCTCGATGGGTATTTCGATTCCTAAGTCTCCTCGCGCAATCATGATACCATAAGATGCATCAATGATTTCATCGATATTATCAACTCCCTCCTGATTTTCAATCTTTGAAATAATCTTGATGTCACTACCATGCTCATCAAGAATATCTTGAACAGCCTTTACGTCCTGAGCATTTCTAACGAAAGAGTGTGCAATGAAATCCAGTTTCTGTTCGATTGCAAAAAGTATATTATTATAATCTTTCGTTGTTATAGATGGTAAGTCAATGTGCTCTCCTGGAATATTTACACTTTTATGGCTTCCTAAAACGCCATCATTCTGCACTTGTGCAACCAACATAAACCCGGCATTTTCCAAAACAACCATATCCAAAATGCCATCATCAAAAAGGATGTGGTCGCCTACCTTTATATTTATTGCTATATCATGATAGGTTAAATTGATGATATCATGAGAAGTGTCCATTTCTGGGCGCCCAAATATTTTAACAACATCACCTGTTTTATAATAAATAGGCTCTGTAACACCGGTAGATCTGATTTCCGGGCCCTTTGTATCAATAAGTAATGCTATGCGAGAAGAAACAGAACGAGTATTGTTGATGATTTTCATCATACCTTCTTTTGTTGCATGAGCGGTATTCATACGTACAACATTCATTCCTGCAAAAAACATTTTTCTTAGGAAATCTTCGTCACAATTAAAATCGCTTATCGTACATACTATCTTTGTCTGTTTCATGTTTTATATCAATTTATTAGAGCGAAAAAAGTACATTTGTATCTTAGATTTTCGCATTATCATTATTCTGAGATTTAATCTTGAAAAGTCACTGGCTTAATTCTATTAAACCTAATGGTGAAATCTGTAGCAAAATTACGAAAGTTATCTGAATCACACAAACTTATTTTTTACTTTTAATTAAATGATGTAAGATATTGTTTTTAGATTCTAACGCTCCCAAAAAGTATCATGCTTATTTCATTTTCAACCATTACAACCTTTTTGAAAACCGTCAAGCCATCCTTCCTCCCAATTATGAACCATGTCTTTACGCTGTTCAATGGATGGCTTAGAAACACAAAGCCCCAAAAGGCGGATGGGACGATTGTGATAGTCTACTTCTTTAAGCATCTGTTTAGCCAATGGTAATATTTGCTCTTTTCTCTTCAAATGAAAAGAAACGGTCACACTACGAGTAATTTGACTAAAATCGAAAAATTTCACTTTCAATGTCAATGTTTTGCCTTCAAATTGTGAATTCTTGATTCGTTCAACCAATTCTATAACAATGTGATACAGTTCTATGATCAAGGATGAAGAACTTTGAATATCTTCAAGAAATGTGTGTTCACAACTTACAGATTTACGGATCCATTCATTCACAACCGGCCGGTCATCAATCCCTTGTGCATAATGAGAATAAACGGTACCCATCTTGCCAAACACTTCTACTAAGTGTTTTTCTGATACTTTTCGGAGCTGTTCTCCTGTGAAAATGCCCATCTTATGCATTCGGTCAGCCGTTTTAGGTCCTATTCCCCAGAACTTTTCAACCTGTAATTGACCGATGAAATCACTCACCTGTTCTGAATGAATAACAAATATGCCATCAGGTTTATGAACTTCCGATGCAATTTTAGCCAAAAATTTGTTAAATGAAATTCCAGCCGATGCAGTTAATCCTGTCGCTTCAAATATTTTTCTTTTAATGGTCATTGCTATTTCTTCTGCTTCTTCAAGGTTCTGCTTACTTTTTGTCACATCTAAAAATGCCTCATCAATAGAAACGGATTCGACTAAATCTGTAAATTCAAAGAAAATCTTATGTATTTGATGAGAAACTTCTGAATATACTTCCATCCGATGAGGTGCGATGAGGAGATGTGGACACATTTGCTTCGCCATGGACATAGACATTGCGGAATGGATTCCAAAACGTCGTGCCTCGTAACTGGCAGTACTGACAACGCCTCTGGGACCATCATATCCAACAACCAAAGGCCGTCCGCGCCACTCTGGATGGTCTCGCTGCTCAATGGAAGCATAAAACGCATCCATATCCACATGAATTATCTTCCTCATGATGCAAATTTACTAAATCAAAATCATATTTCAAATAAAATAGTTGTCATCATCAAATGAACGGTTCATCATAAGCTTTCTGCAATAACAAATAAAAAAAGTATTGAATCAATATATCATAAAAACTATATCTGTTCTCGTTTTGTTATATATTGCCCATATTTGCAAAGATGAAAATCTTTCTTTATAGCCAACTTATCAATTATCATGGCTTATCAAATTATCAACATTAAGGCGTTGGCGATGCTTATGCTAACAAATCAATTGCAGTAGAAACCTAGACAGTTGACGACTTACTTCAAAAGACTAAGCCAGCAAAGAAACGAGCAAAAGAAACGAATAATCCATGTTCCTTCTGCAACTGAAATTCAACATATGATTGATCTGCCGAAGAGAAAACCCGCAATGATGGAATATTTAAAATAAAAGCATCCCCCTTTCAATGTCTATACTCTTGCAGAAAAATGATTTTTTGTTAAAGGATTCAAAGCTTTTGGAATATTGAAAAGCAGTTATTCACAGTTAACTTTCAGCACTGTTTCTTGTCATCTTCCTTCCAAATTCTTTTGATTTCTGAAAACTTGAATCGTCAACCAATTTACTTTTCACTTCAGAACCCAATTCACGTTATATTGATGAGGGACTCGCCTTATCATTATTTCTAAATTTAGCGTCATTTCATTTTGCATAATACATGAAATAAACACCTCTTTAATAGAATCTATAATTAATAACCTTCTATTCATGATGACTCCATATAGCTAATGTGTTAGTACTGAAACGATTTCATTAAAGAAGCACAACGCGTTAATATCTGTATTTCTATCAAAAATACTGAAATATATTTTCTAATCACACAAAAAACCAGTATATTTGCAATCCAAAATGAATGAGAAGGTAAAAATTAATAACAAATAATAGCAAATATAAAATGACTAAGGCGGATATTATCAACGAGATAGCTGAATCAACGGGATTACAGAAAAAAGAAGTTGCAGTGGTTGTAGAAAGTTTCATGAAAACAGTAAAAGACAGTCTTCTCAACAATAAAGAGAATGTATATCTGCGTGGTTTTGGTAGCTTTATTATCAAACATCGTGCTGCAAAAACAGCAAGAAACATTCAAAAGAATACAACCATAAACATTGAAGCTCACGACTTACCTAGCTTTAAACCAGCAAAGAGCTTTATCAACGAGATGAAATAGTTGTTGTAAAAACGAGAAGTGCAGTTATTTAATTCATGAAACAATAGAATGTCTCATTAACTTCACTTTCTTGTAACTGTTTGAAGAATATATTATATATATACAAAACAATTTTAATTTTAAAACATTATGCCAAACGGTAAAAAGAAAAAAGGTCACAAGATGGCTACGCACAAGCGTAAAAAGAGATTAAGAAAGAACAGACATAAGAGCAAATAATTTGCTTGACAGTCTGTTTAATGACTGTGGGGCGAGTCAAACGGTCCTGTGGATTGGAGTGACTCGCCTTTTTTAATGTAACTAAGTATAATAAAATGACCAGTGAAGTTGTTATTGATGTTCAAAAAAATGAGATTTCGACTGCGTTGTTAGAGGATAAACGTCTGGTAGAATACCAGGACGAACCTCGCAAAGCATCTTTCTCTGTTGGGAACATTTACATCGCAAAGGTTAAGAAACTGATGCCAGGCCTCAACGCCTGTTTTGTAGATGTTGGTTATGAACGCGACGCTTTTCTTCATTATCTTGACTTAGGAAGCCAATTTAATTCGTATACCAAATACCTGAAACAGGTACAGAGTAATCGGAAAAAACTTTATCCATTTAGCAATGCTTCGCATCTACCAGATCTTAAAAAAGATGGTAGTGTCCAAACAACACTTACTGTTGGACAAGAAGTATTAGTACAGATTGTTAAGGAACCAATTTCAACCAAGGGGCCGCGCTTAACGGGTGAGCTCTCTTTTGCTGGAAGGTTTCTTGTTTTAGTTCCTTTTGGAACCAGTGTTTCCGTCTCATCTAAAATAAAGCAGGCTGAAGAACGAGCACGACTCAAACAAATTATCCAAGGCATAAAACCTAAAAACTGCGGTGTGATTATCCGCACGGTTGCCGAAGGACAGAAGATGTCTGAGTTAAGTGCCGAACTTAAAGTCCTCGCAAATAAGTGGACAGA
This sequence comes from uncultured Prevotella sp., assembly GCA_937874345.1. Classification (GTDB taxonomy): domain Bacteria; phylum Bacteroidota; class Bacteroidia; order Bacteroidales; family Bacteroidaceae; genus Prevotella. The sequence continues at coordinate 13,360 of CALNBT010000218.1, read as the reverse complement.
TGCCATCGTAAAGATTCAGAAAACGCAGCAAAGGCCACAGATTGTATATGAAGAATCGGGTCGAGCAATTTCTCTTCTAAGAGACATCTTCAGTCCAGACTTTGAACACATATATGTAAATGATGAGGACATATTCAACGAGGTCAAGAACTATGTTACACTCATAGCACCGGACAAGTCGAATATTGTTTCGCTTTACTCAGGCAGTGTACCCATTTTTGATAATTTCAACATTACCAAACAGATTAAATCAAGTTTTGGTAAGACTATCAACTACAAGCACGGTGCATACCTCATCATAGAACATACAGAAGCACTACATGTTGTAGATGTAAACAGTGGAAATCGTACTAAAAACGAAAATGGTCAGGAAGCAAATGCATTAGATGTGAATTTAGGAGCTGCTGATGAATTAGCAAGGCAGCTCAGACTACGAGATATGGGGGGAATAATCGTGGTCGACTTCATTGACATGCATCTGGCAGAGGATAGACAAATGCTCTATGAACGTATGTGCAAGAACATGCAAAACGATAGAGCCCGTCATAATGTCCTTCCTTTAAGTAAATTTGGGTTGATGCAAATCACCCGCCAACGTGTCCGACCAGCAATGGATGTAGATGTTACTGAAGCTTGTCCAACCTGTAATGGAACAGGAAGAATGAAGTCTAGTATTCTATTTACAGATCAACTCGAACGAAAAATTGACAAACTAGTTAACAAGATAGGAATTAAGCGTTTTTATCTACATGTTCACCCATACGTAGCTGCGTATATCAATCAAGGTGTCGTTTCCTTGAAACGCAAATGGCAAATCAAATATGGATTGGGTGTTCATATTATACCTTCGCAAAAACTTGCTTTCTTGCAATATGAGTTCTATGACTCTAAGAAAGAGTTTATTGATATGAAGGAAGAAATTGAAACGAAATAAGCATAAAAGGTAGGGCCATACATCTGACATTTCAGAAATGAGCCTTACCTTTTTCTTTTGAACAAATAGCAAGATTCGATTCCATTTTAAACACACGCTTTTCTGTTATCACTTGTTTTTAATCATTAGCTTATTTCGAACTCGAAATAAAAGGTATCAATTTGTTCATCAATTCCATGAATATTGAAGGGCAATACCATGAAGATCGAAAGACAATATACGCAACTTTGTCAATCAAGTGACTCCAACCAGTTTTTTAAACACATCGATTGGGCTGCAGCACTCTGAGAATTCGTCGAGAAGCATGTCTGAAAGATTCTGCAGAACCCCACAAGGAAGGACTAGACAAATATATCAATGATGGCAATATTTTTGCATTGATAGCCCTCAAATAGGTATGATTCCAACGGAAGGATTATCAATATACATGGTAGGTCGTTGTATCGCGATACACAGAATTTTATGTTATCAATTAAAAAATATGAAAATAACAATTCATCACATCACTCTCAATTATTTTTATTAATTTTGTAAACAATAGGTTTTAGATCATTATACAACAACTAATTATATAAGTAATATGAAGATTGATCAATTCAATTTTGCCGGAAAAAAGGCAATTGTTCGTGTAGATTTCAATGTTCCATTGGACGAAAATGGTAAAGTAACAGACGATACTCGTATCCGTGGAGCATTGCCTACATTGAAGAAAATCCTTGCTGATGGTGGTGCTGTCATCATGATGAGCCATATGGGTAAGCCTAAAGGTAAAGTAAAGGCTTCTCTCTCATTAGAGCAAATTGTAAAGAATGTATCCGATTCTTTGGGTGTAGACGTAAAATTTGCCAAAGATTGCGCAAACGCTGACACTGAAGTGGCTGCCTTGAAGATGGGTGAAGCGCTCTTATTGGAAAACCTTCGTTTCTATCCTGAAGAAGAAGGCAAGCCTGTTGACATAGACAAAAACGATCCTGCCTTTGCAGCGGCAAAAGAAGAAATGAAAGCAAAGCAAATAACATTTGCAAAGAAACTGGCTTCGTATGCTGATGTTTATGTAAACGATGCCTTTGGAACTGCACACCGTAAACACGCATCTACAGCAGTCATCGCAGATTACTTTGATGCTGACAGCAAGATGTTGGGCTTTCTGATGGAAAAAGAAGTAACAGCAATTGACAACGTTTTGAAAAATGCTCAGCATCCTTTCACTGCCATCATTGGCGGAAGTAAGGTTAGCTCTAAGCTTGCTGTTATTCAGAACCTCTTGGACAAGGTTGACAACTTGATCATCGGTGGTGGTATGGGTTATACTTTCATCAAGGCTCAAGGTGGAAAAATCGGCAATTCACTTCACGAAGATGACTTGATGCCAGAAGCTCTGAATGTAATGGCTGCAGCAAAAGAAAAAGGTGTAAACCTTTCTTTGTCGGTTGCAACTGTTTGCGGAAAAGATTTTGTGAACGATACCGAAATAAAGGTATTCCCGATCAATGAAATTCCAGACGGATGGGAAGGCATGGACGCTTCTGAAGAGAGCTTGGCAAATTGGAAGAAGATCATACTTAATTCCAAGACCATTCTTTGGAACGGACCTGTTGGCGTGTTCGAATTTGAGAACTTCGCCCATGGAACTGGTGAAATCGCTCATTATGTAGCCCAGGCAACTCAAGAAAACGGAGCTTTCTCTCTTGTCGGAGGTGGTGATTCTGTTGCAGCTGTCAACAAGTTTGGCTTAGCTGATAAAGTTTCTTATGTATCTACCGGCGGCGGTGCTATGCTAGAGGCAATTGAAGGTAAAGTTTTACCAGGTGTTGCTGCAATTGAAAAATAATTGATTTTATGAAATAGAAAGAAAAATTCTTTCGTTTCTATAAACAAAATATAAAGAGAATGTACCTGAGCGTATATTCTCTTTTTTAGTAAGTATAAGTCAACACATAATGGCTCGTAACTTGATAATGAACGGGCAGTAGGGAACAATCTTTCAAGTTCTCAACAATCGTTGTTCCATTTTCGTCAACTGTGAAGAACTTTAATCGCATGTCAAAATATTGAAGATGCTGAGACGAGAAATATTTGTAGGTCGTTTCCTTCGCACTCCAATGAACCAATTGACTGGTAACATTTGGCGCTTTTTCATCGTTTCTGATAAATCGACTTGCTATCCGATTCACCCTGTCGTTCTGATACTCTATATCTACCGCTACGTTTCGATTCATTCCAATGATGACTGCTACAAATCCTTTTGTATCACTAATGCTGATTTGCAAATTAGCCAGCAAGGGCTTTCCCTCTTCATTATGATGAATGATTTCAGTATGATAGCCCGTCATTTGATACATCAAGGCATAGATAGCCAATTTCTGACGTTTCACTTCGTTATTCTTATGACAAGCCAAGACTATTTGCAAATGAGGAAAAGCCAATTCTAATTCTTCTAAGGACTCATCTATTTTCCATACCCCTAATTGAACGTCCTCGGCCAAATGTTGAATGAATAAAACTGCCATAAAATCAACCTATTGAATCCGAACTCGTTTTATCAGAATCAACTGTTACTTTTACACGACTGATTCGTCGTTCATCTATTTCTAGTATTTCGAAAGTGTACCTTTTGTAATGGATAACTTCATGCAAACCTAAAAAATCTCTTTTGATTTCCAATAACAATCCAGCCAATGTATCAGCATCCCCTTCGACGTCTTCAAATTCATCGGCATCAATCTCCATGATTTTATCGAAGTCGCTCAAGAGTGTTTTACCTTCAAAAATAAATGTTTTATCGTCAATCTTTGTATACGTAGGAACTTCTTCATCATACTCATCGTTGATTTCACCAACGATTTCTTCAAGTATATCCTCTAGGGTAACCAATCCACTGGTACCACCAAATTCGTCCACGACAATGGCAATATGCACTTTATTTTGCTTAAACTCACTCAATAAATCATCAATCTTTTTGGTTTCAGGAACAAAATACGGAGGCCTGATCAAACTTTGCCACCTAAAAGATGTTGGTTTATTGAGATACGGAAGCAAGTCCTTGATATAAAGTACACCACGGATATCATCATCATTATCCTTAAATACAGGAATTCGACTATAATTGTTTTGAATAATGCTTTGGATAACTTCATGATAATTCGACTGAATATTGATCGCTATCATGTCTTTTCGACCGGTCATCACTTCTTTGGCGGTCTCATCACCAAAACGAATGATTCCACGCAACATGCTTTGCTCATTTTTTATTTCTTCTTGGTCAGTCAATTCAAGCGCTTGCTCCAAATCGTTTACGCTCAAAACCAAATTTTGTTTTGGCAGATACGATGGTGCAATGACTCCTTGTTTGAGCAAGAGCGTTTCTAAAGGCCAGAAGAACTTTCGCAAAAAAATGATGAGCTTAGCATTTTTCTTACAAAAATTCAATGGATTTTTCCGATAATATAACTTTGAGATTGCTCCTCCAAAAAACAAGAAAAGCAATATGAAAGCCACTGTCAACAACAAAAGTGGAGACCACATTTCGTTGGAATTGACGTCCAACACATTAAAAGTAATGTAACTACAAAGTACAACTATCAATACCTTCAAGAAAGCATTTGAAATCAAAATGGTGGACATCGTCCGATTACCATCTTCATGCAGATCCAAAAGGCGACGATCTCCTTTGCTTTTACCACTCTCCAATTCAGATATTTCTGTTTGGGTCAGACTAAAAAATGCTGTTTCAAATGCAGTAACCAGCCCTGAAATAATCATCAAGACAAGGATAAGAAACACAATAATAATCATATCTATCATCGAAAAAGGAAGATAGATATTTTGGAAATAACTAAAAATGGTTGTTGAATCCAAATGAAATTACAAATTAAAATGGCAGCTTATTGGGATCGTTTGGCATAGACATATTGTCCTGTTCCGCTTCCATGTCTGCCTTTTCTGTTGATGTCGAAACTGATTTCGGGGTCAGCAGTTCCAAATTGTCAGCCAAGATTTCTGTTACATACCGCTTTACTCCACGTTGATCATCATAAGACCGATATCTAATTCTGCCTTCTACATAGATCTTGTCTCCCTTGTGAACATATTTTTCAACGATTTTAGCCAATCCTCTGTAAAAGACAACGGTATGCCAATCTGTATGATCGGGTACTTTCGTTCCGTTTTGCAAAGTATAGCCACGTTCTGTTGTTGCTAAAGTTAGCTGTGCAACTGCTTGATCAGGCTCGAAGTACCTTACCTCAGGGTCTTTTCCAACATTCCCAATTAACATTGTTTTATTCATAGCTTTGACATTTGGAGTTAATAATCAGATTATTTCCACATTCCAAGATATTTGAAACGAAAACTCTTTCCTTTGGCAGATGGGAACTGAGAGCGTCCGTCTACCCGTTCTTTTAGATAATTGACCATTCTTATATAACAGTCCTGTCCAGAATTAGCCTTGCATCGTGCCTCAAAATGCGTATCGCGATATTCATGCTTTCCTGTGGAAGGTATCATGACAACACGTTTAAAATCCAATGCGCCTTCGTACCATCCTTCTTTATATTCGGTTAACCGTGTCATGACAGTTGCCGTAATATCGCGTTTGTCTGTTGGAATTTCAGGAACAGGAACAGGGTGTAAAGCTTTTTTATCCTTGAAGTCCAACATCGATTCTGCTGTTGTCTTGATAATAATAAAATAAACTCTTGGACGAACTTTATAACGTTTGGGATAAAAAACATCGCTTTCCACGTATTCGCGAATATCATTTTCCAACTCTCTATCAACGCCAATTTCTGGAATTGAATTTAAAAAATCTAAAGCTTCTTCAACATTATAAACTAATGTCTCTTTATCAAAATATCTTAAATATAAATTCATTGAAAAGTATGTTTCTCTAAAAAAAGAGCGGCAAACGGGGCTCGAACCCGCGACCTCGACCTTGGCAAGGTCGCGCTCTACCAACTGAGCTATTGCCGCACAGCAAATAAATATAAAATAGTGAAGAGGAGGAGACTCGAACTCCCACGAAGCAATTTTCACTACCACCTCAAAGTAGCGCGTCTACCAATTCCGCCACCTCTCCAACTAAATGCCATTTTGAATAAATTTGTGCCCAGAACAGGACTCGAACCTGCATGTCGTAAGACACACGCACCTGAAACGTGCGCGTCTACCAATTCCGCCACCTGGGCATATTCAAGAGTAAAAATCTCTTTTGGTTAATTTATTCAAAATGTTGAGCGGCAAACGGGGCTCGAACCCGCGACCTCGACCTTGGCAAGGTCGCGCTCTACCAACTGAGCTATTGCCGCATTTACCCTTTATGGGGCACTTCTCTAAATGCTGTGCAAAGGTAATATATTTTTCTTTTTCTACAAATAAAACCTTTGTTTTTTTCTTTTCATTGACAATTTTGTGTCAATCCATCCTGTTTAGATAGTCTTCAAAAGTAAATTCCTTCAATATTTCCAATTCTCCATCCCTATGCAATAATCCGATGGCAGGATGAGAAATACCATTGAACATATTCGTCTTTACTGTTGTATAATGTAACATATCTTCGAAGATCATATTTTCTCCAACTTGTAGCTCGTGATCAAATTCCCAATTTCCCATAAAATCACCGCTTAAACATGAATTTCCTCCTAACCTGTAAATATATTCTCCAGATGAAGATTCCATGTGTTGGTCTTCTATTGCCCTTGCAAATCTAACCTTGGGCATATAGGGCATTTCAAGACAATCGGGCATATGACAGGTAAAACTGATATTCAATATTGCAGTCTTGATATGATGATCTTCAACGATATCAACAATTTGAGAAAGCAAAGGACCTGTTTGCCAAAGGAAAGCGCTTCCAGGTTCGAGGATGATTTTCAAATGCGGATACCTGGAATGGAATTCATTTAGGATATGAATCAACAGTTCTACATCATAATCTGCTCGAGTCATCAAATGACCGCCTCCAAAATTGATCCATTGTATCTGATCAAACCACTTTGAAAATTTCTCTTCTATATGAGATAATGATCGTTGAAACACATCAGACCCACTTTCACAGTGACAATGACAATGGAAACCAGTGATATCTGCTGGTAGTCTTTCTGACAATTTATCGGCAGTAACGCCAAACCTTGTACCTGGAGCACATGGATTGTACAAATCGGTTTCTATCTCCGAATATTCTGGATTGATACGCAATCCCATCTGCACATTTGGGTGATTTGCATGCACCTGGTCATGAAATTGATTAAACTGAGTCAGAGAATTAAACGTTAAATGACTTGAGCATTCAGCAATCTGATCAATCTCTTCTGGAGTATAGGCCGGAGAATAGGTATGTGTCAATGCCCCAAATTTCTCATAACCCAACTTAGCCTCAAACAAAGAACTGGCCGTTGTGGAAGATATATATTCTCGAAATATAGGAAAAGTTTTCCAAAGTGCATAAGCCTTAAAAGCCAAGATAATATCTACGTTTGCACGTTTGGCAACTTCTTTGATAAATTCTAAATTTCTACGAAGTAAGGTTTCTTCTAAAATATATATAGGACGCTTTACTTCCTGGTAACTTTGAACATCAACTTTCATGTTTCATTTTGTCAAATAAAGCACAAAGATAGCTTTTTATTTTAGATATGATTGCAAATGTGCTAGAATTTTCATACATTTGCAACCGAAATCAAATATGGTGATGAAGCTTGCTATCATGACAAAGTCCACGTTTTTCGTGGAAGAAGACAAAATACTTACTGCTCTCTTTGAAGTAGGTATGGATAACTTGCACTTACACAAGGTAGGCTCTTCACAGCTTTATTCAGAAAGATTGCTTTCTTTGATTCCCAGTAATTTTCTTTCGAAAATAATCCTTCACGAAAATTTATCCCTCATAAACGAATATAAACTGGCCGGCGTTCATCTGAATAACGCATCGGACATGTCCCCTGAAGGATACAAAGGTGTTATCACCCGAAGCTGCACGGATCTCAACATGTTGAAAAACCTAAAGAAAAAGGCAAATTATGTGATACTTCATAATATTTTTGACAGCATAGAATATAAGGGAGAAAAATCTTCTTTTACGAAAGAACAATTGGAAGAAGCTGCCCGTTCGGGGCTCATCGACCGCCACGTGTATGCGATGGGGGGCATGGGAGTCAACAATATCAAGATCGCTAAAGACTTGGGATTTGGTGGAGTCGTCGTATGCGGGGACCTATGGGAGCGATTTGACATTTATGCTGAGTCAGATTTCAAAAAGGTGTTGACGCATTTTGAACGACTCAAAAAAGCGACCGGATGAATATCAACTAGTTATACGATTCTTTTAAAAGACAATAAATTATTATTAATACAATAAGAAATGAGTGACAATAACTCTTTTTTGGTGTTTTCTGGAACGAAAACGAGATACTTGGCAGAAAAAATCTGTGCAAGTTTGAATTGTCCATTGGGAAATCTCGTAGTTACAAAATTCTCTGATGGTGAATTTGCTGTTTCATATGAAGAATCCATTCGTGGGAAGAATGTGTTTCTTGTACAGAGTACATTCCCGAATTCTGACAACCTGATGGAACTTTTATTGATGATTGACGCTGCGAAGCGCGCGTCTGCAAGACACATCATCGCTGTAATTCCCTATTTTGGTTGGGCACGACAAGACCGTAAAGACAAACCTCGTGTTAGTATCGGTGCCAAACTTGTGGCCGACATGCTCAGCTGTGCAGGCATCGACCGATTGATTACAATGGACTTGCATGCAGATCAAATCCAGGGATTCTTCAATGTTCCAGTTGACCATCTGTATGCATCAGGGGTATTTCTACCCTACCTGCAGAGTTTGAATCTTGACAATTTGGTGATTGCTTCTCCCGATGTAGGCGGTTCAAAGCGTGCGAATACTTATGCAAAATATCTTGGATGTCCATTGGTACTTTGCAATAAGACTCGCGCAAGAGCCAATGTCATTGAAAGCATGCAGATTATCGGAGATGTAAAAAACAAGAATGTCATCCTCATTGACGACATGGTTGATACCGCCGGCACCATCGCAAAAGCTGCTGACGTCATGAAGAAAGAAGGTGCTATCAGTGTTAGAGCGATGGCAACACACTGTGTCATGAGCGGACCTGCCTCTGATCGTATACAGGATTCATCCATTGAAGAACTTGTTTTCACCGATTCTATCCCATACACCAACAGGAGTTCGAAAGTAAAACAGCTTTCTGTTGCGGATATGTTTGCAGAGACCATCAGAAGAGTCATCAACAACGAGAGTATTTCTTCTCAGTATCTTATTTAATAGCACTAGCATGAAACTGATCCGACTATCCATTATCCTTGCATTAGGTGGTATCATGATGGCGGGCTGCCAATCAAAAAAAGAGACGAAACAGCCTGCAAAGGAAAAGGTTGAAAACCAAGCTAACGCTAATGTTCTTCCAGATTTCAGGATGAACAGTATTGGAGGAAGCCCAATTTCCATCAAAGATGAGATAGCCAAGAACAAGATAACGGTTTTGGATTTCTGGGCCAGCTGGTGTGGTCCCTGTCTACGCGAAGCTCCAAACATGGTTACCATGTACAACGATTACCACGCCAAAGGTTTAGGTATCGTTGGAATATCGCTCGATGAGGATGAAGCGTCATGGAAAGAAGCTGTTGGTAAACTTGGAATGAAGTGGACACAAATCTCTGATTTACAGGGATGGCAAAATCAAGCGGCACAGTTGTTTGGTGTTCAATCAATCCCTCATACGGTTGTCGTTGACAGTAAAGGCACCATCTTAGCGCAAGGTTTAAGAGGCGAAGAGCTGTCTGCATTCGTTGCAAGCAAACTTCAATAATCCAAAATTCAGACAAAGTTTTAATTAAACAAGGTCAGATAAACTACTGGAAGGGAGACTATTAACAGTCTCCCTTTCAGTATTATATGCATAATTGGCGTGAATAGTTCTACATCATAGAATACCAGAGCGTCATTCGTTTTTATGTACATCAACAAAGTCATTGAAGCTGCCCTGCAATTCCGTGCATTTTGCCACTCAAAGTCAGTCATATTGTTGCGCAATCTCAATGACTTTGATTCGAATCAACATTTTCTAAAAAATGATGTATGCCGTATCCTGGATTTAGTGGTTCTTTTGCACTTTAGTTGATTAATCCTACATTACTTTACACATTACTAAGTTTGTCCTAAAGCGGTTTACAAGTTTTGTTCTTATTCCTGAAACAGTTGACACTCTTTACTTTTTCATCCTGTTTCAGTTTACATTCATCTGTTCAACAAAAGTATAACTTTTGTTTCAATGGCTGTGATATTTTTCATTTATTGTCTGCTGATACCATGAAAAACACCTAAGGCCCCATCGTTGCGGAACAAGCCTGGGGTTGGTGTTGAGCAGGTCGGAATAGATGTGGAAAGCATGACGCGAATCCGTTGTGCGGAGACGTCTGCGACTGCGCATCACCAGTCCGTTGGAACGGAACACATCGAAGCACTGGTCACGGCCGATGGTCATCTTACGGCCGAAGCGCTGCACGCAGAGCGCGTACAACTCGCGCATTCCCGCACGGGGAAACAGGTTCTCACGGACCCGGTGGCAATACAGAATAATACCGGTACGGAGCACGTCGAGCTCAGAGTAGGTGTCCTGATGACGGTAATAACCTTGTCTGCTGATGCCAAGACAATCACAGAGGAAGGAGACGGTGTGGCTACCTTCCTGCTGAGACAAGGTACGGATTACTTGGCATCTGATTTTTTTCGGATGGGAATCTTGTAGGTTGACTCGGCAAGGTCCACCAGAAGATCCAGGGCCTCGTTGCGGAACTTAGACTGACACAATTCTTTCTCCAGACGCTTGTTTTCCTGACGCAGCAGGCGAAGCGCTTCCTGGAGTTCTTCTTCTTTACCGGGCATATTGAAGGTCTTGATGATGGGGGACAGGGTGGACAGGTCGGATACGCCATAGCGATCAAGCCATTGGTTCAGGGTGCTGGCCGTGAAACCATGGCTGAGACTATAGGAGGCTTTCGTCTGGCCACTTTAAAAATAACGCTTTAATAACGATAAACGGTCGATATCCGTATACGGTGGCACTGCTTTCTTTTTCATGCAAATGAATTTTTAAATGTGTCAACTTATTTAGTACACGCCAATTTTGAAAAATAGCATGAGGTTTTGATAGCAAACGGTCATAATCGTACGGACTGTCAACATCACTATTTTTGGACAAATATATATACAAAGATATAGAAATAGTTGAATCGAAGCGAATAACACAAATGACATATTGGCGTTATTTTTAAAACATAGCTTACTTTTTGTATGTATTTAAAACCATATTTACACCAAAAAGACAGAATCAACAAATAATAATTAATCAAGATGAATTCTTGGTTACTAACAATTTGACATGTATTAATATAATTTAAGTATCGAATTGTAAGCAAAACATATAGATACCGTATCATATTGTAGTCGCGCAAAGAAAGACACTACATTATGTCATCGATTCAGACTATTATATGTCACAATGAGCTAACTTTGCAGCAATTATATAACAAAAAGATAGATAAAGAGAGATTTTTATTAAATTTGAGTATTATGAAAAAGATTGAGGCAATTATCCGAAAGACGAAATTTGAAGATGTGAAAGAAGCGTTATTGGCCGCAAATATCGAATGGTTTTCTTATTATGAAGTACGCGGTCAGGGAAAAATGCGCCAAGAACGTATCTACCGAGGAGTAATGTACAGCACAAACAGTATTGAGCGTATGCTACTGAATGTTGTTGTACGTGACAAAAATGTTGAAAAAACGATTGCCGCCATTACAAATGCTGCACAGACAGGAGAAATTGGAGATGGTCGAATCTTTGTTATTCCCGTAGAAGATACAGTAAGAATTAGAACTGGTGAGCGCGGTGACATCGCTTTGTATAATGCCGAGCTAGAACAGTAGAACTTCTCAAAGAAATCAGTTTACTTCAATACAAAAAACAAAAATGAAGAAGATATGTTAGATACAGGAAACACAGCATGGCTCACGATGGCCACGATATTGGTGATGTTAATGACAATTCCAGCCCTTGCGCTATTTTATGGGGGATTAGTAAGGTCGAAGAACTTATTAAGTATTTTGATGCAGAGTTTGATTTGTACTGCTGTAGGAAGCATTCTTTGGATTGCAATTGGTTACAGTTGGGTATTTGGCACAGGATTTTCTGGATCGGCCATAGGAAATGTCATTGGCGGATTTGACAAAGCATTCCTTCATGGAGTTGGCGTTCATTCGATTATGAAAGGTGTTGGCGTACCCGAAACGACTTTCATTTTGTTTCAGTGTATGTTTGCAGTAATTACTCCGGCCTTAATCATCGGAGCCTTTGCCGAACGACTCAGATTTACGGCCTTCTTATTCTTTACCATCCTATGGTCGCTTTTGGTCTATTATCCTATGGCTCACTTTGTTTGGGGAGGTGGGTGGCTTCAGCAGATTGGCGCCATCGACTTTGCAGGAGGTACGGTTGTTCACATCAATGCGGGTATTTCAGCACTTGTTATGGCCATCTTATTAGGAAGACGGACAGACTACGATCCCATACGTCCAATCCCGGCACAAAACGTTCCATTTGTTTTCATCGGCACGGCAATGTTATGGACAGGATGGTTTGGATTTAATGCCGGAAGTGGACTCACCGCCAACGGACTAGATGCTAACGCTTTCTTGGTGACACACTTGGCAGCAAGTACAGCTGCCATTACTTGGATGATGATCGATTGGATTCATAATGGTAAACCAACAGTTGTAGGCTTCTGCACTGGTGCTGTTGCCGGATTGGTAGCCATCACCCCGGCTGCAGGAAGTGTTGACGTATTAGGCGCATTGGCTATCGGAATTATCACAAGTATCGTTTGTTATATTATGGTTGCAGTTGTCAAAAGCAAATTGGGCTACGACGATTCACTTGATGCATTTGGCGTACACGGCATGGGTGGCATTGTGGGATCAATCCTCACAGGAATCTTTGCAACTAGCACTGTTACCGGAGGTGCTGCAGGAGCGATCTATGGCAACTGGCATCAACTTACTATTCAAATTATCGCTACTGTATTTTCAATAGCCTATAGTGGATTGATAACATTCATCCTCTATAAAATTGTCGATCGCCTCATCGGCATGCGCGTTGATCCAAGAGTTGAAGAAGAAGGTCTCGACGTCTATGAACACGGAGAGAGTGCCTATAACTAAGTCCATTATTGAGATCATTAATAAAACGGAAGAGGGTTTGTTAAAATAAATAGTACTGAAAAATGTCTTCTAATATTTTAACAAACCCTCGAACTTATTATGAAGTTCTTTCTAATCTAAGGGCTTGATGAGACGATATTTTTATTGTCGTCTTCACCTTCGTATGATTCCCATAT
>CALNBT010000217.1 GCA_937874345.1 uncultured Prevotella sp. | reverse complement strand
CGGCTACACAGTAAGTAATGGGCGTGTATTCTTTCCCGAAGCAGAACCTTTTGGGGCATATATCTATCAATATCTAGTCAACAAAGGTGTAGACGCCACTAAAGCCTCCCGGTATGCATTTACAGAACTATATGATTCGACGAAAACCGTTGCCAAGCAAATAGCTGAGAAGAATAAATATATGTTGACAGGCCAATATAAAGGTTCGGCTGCCAACGTTATCTCGCTTGGAGCCTATAATGTCCCGCGTGGATCTGTGGTTGTAACAGCCGGAGGCGTACTGCTCACAGAAAACGTTGACTATTCAGTTGACTATTCGGCTGGTGAAGTAACTATTATGAACCAAAGTATTTTAGATGCCGGAACGAATGTAAACGTATCGCTAGAGAGTAATACGGATTATGCACAACAACGAAAAACAATGTTTGGTTTAAACTGGGAATATAACTTTTCGAAAGACTTTCAGTTGAGTGGAACCATGCAACACTTATCCGAACAAGCCTTGACGACAAAGGTAAATATGGGTTCCGAACCATTGAACAATACCCTTTGGGGAATCAACTTGAACTGGAAGAAAGAAAGCCAATGGCTGACCAATGTGCTTGATAAAATACCTTTTTTACATCTTACGCAACCTTCGAACATCTCGTTCAATGCAGAATTTGCCCAATTGATTGCTGGTCAAAATCATGGTACACAGGATAATGCTTCCTATCTTGATGATTTTGAAAATACAACCATGAAGATTGACGTATCAACTCCTACATCATGGATTATGTCGAGTGTTCCTTCTATGTTTCCGGAAAGTAGTGACAAAACGACACTTAGCAGTGGTTTCAATCGTTCGTTGCTTGCCTGGTACTCTATTGACCCCTTGTTTACGAGTCGAAGCAGTTCCCTGACTCCGCCATCTATCAAGAGTGACCTCGAGCAATTGTCTAATCATTATGTGCGTGAAGTGTATGTTAATGAATTGTACCCTAATCGTGACCAAGGTAGTTATAGTGGCGTAACTTCTACCATCCGAGTTCTTAATATGGCTTATTATCCCAGTGAACGTGGACCATATAATTTCAATCCAAACTTGACTTTTGATGGATTGCTTAATAATCCGAGTCAACATTGGGGTGGCATGATGCGAAAATTGGATTACAGTGATTTCGAAGCATCTAACATCGAATATATAGAATTTTGGATGCTTGACCCGTTTATCTATAGCCGAAGAGACGGAACAGCGAACCAATATGGTGGTGATTTCTATATCGATTTGGGCGAAGTGAGTGAGGATATCTTGCATGATGGCAAGAAATTTTATGAAAGTGGCCTTCCAGTTGATGGCACTCAGTCATATCTGACTACTCAATGGGGAAAGATTCCCACGCAGCCAACAGTTACTTATGCCTTTGCTACGAATCCGGGTGCAAGAGCCTTACAGGACTTAGGCTTCAATGGGCTTTCTGATGAGGAAGAAAAGAATTTTGCTTCCTATCAGGATTTCCTTACTCAGATTCAGGGAAAAGTAAGTCCAGATGCTTTTAATACGATCTTGAAAGACGTGGCCAAAGATGATTATCATTATTTTCGTGGTCGTGATTATGATGCAATGAAGGCCACTATATTACAAAGGTATAAATACATTAATAATCCTGAGGGTAACTCGCCCGATTCAGAAAACCGTTCTGAGAACTACGATACTTCATACAAGGCAACTCCTGATGTTGAGGATATTAACCAAGATTACACCCTCAACGAATACGAAAAGTATTTCCAATACCATGTTTCCATTCGACCTGAAGACTTGGTTGTTGGGCAGAATCACATTGTAGACAAACGTGACGCAAAGGTTCAATTACGGAACAAGCAAGATGAAACTGTTACTTGGTATCAGTTTCGTATTCCTATCCATGAATTTGAACGCAGATTTGGGTCTATCTCCGATTTCACAAGCATTCGTTTCATGCGTATGTTCATGACCGGATTTGAAAAGCCTATTGTACTTCGTTTCGGAAGTTTAGACTTGGTGCGGGGCGATTGGCGTATCTACAATCAACCATTAGACTTCTCGAGTTCGAATTCTGGCACGATTGCTGTCAGCTCAGTCAGTATAGAAGAAAACAATGACAAGACACCTGTCAATTATGTTCTGCCTCCTGGCATCATCCGTTCACAGGATCCTACGCAACGGCAATTGGTCGAGTCGAATGAGCAGGCATTGAATGTCGTTGTTTCGAATCTCGGAACAGGTGAGTCAAAGGCAGTTTATAAGAATACCTCAACAGATCTCCGGCAGTACAAACGGATACAGATGTTTGTTCATGCTAACGCGATGGAACAAAACACGACCAATCTTCAAGATGACCAGTTGTCAGTGTTTGTGCGGTTGGGTAACGATTACAAGAGCAATTATTACGAGTATGAAGTGCCCTTGAAACTTACAGCTCCAGGTATTTATGACAGATATTCGTTGTCGTCTGTGCTTCAAGTATGGCCGAATGAGAATATGCTCGACATTCCGCTTGCGCTATTTACTGATTTGAAGAAAGAGAGGAACAAGGCAAAGGCTATTGGACAGGCATCTTACAACCGAGTCTTTACAAGCTATGATCCCGATCGGCCCAACAACAAGGTCAGTATCGTCGGTAATCCTACACTTGGTGAAGTGAAAACGATGATGATTGGTGTGCGAAACAAATCGGGTGAAGTCAAGAGCGGAGAAGTGTGGGTGAATGAGCTGCGACTGAAAGAATATAATAATGAAGGAGGATGGGCCGCACAAGGAAACTTGAATGTTCAAATGTCTGACTTAGGAACTTTCAATGTGCAAGGACGCTACATGACTGCAGGATTTGGTGGATTGGAAGAAGGAGTTAATCAACGTTCAACAGATACTGATCAAAACTATAGCGTCACAACAAATGTGGAACTGGGTAAATTCTTCCCTGATAAGGCAAAGGTATCAGCCCCTTTATATTATAGTGTGCAGAAAGAACAGCTTAGTCCTAAGTATAATCCGCTGGATACAGATATGCCATTAAAGGATGCATTGGATGCCGCGGGCTCCAAACAAGCGCGAGATTCTATTGAGAGCATTGCCGTGACGAAGACCACTAACACTAACTTTTCTTTATCGAATGTCCGCGTTGGTATCCAGACCAAGCGCCATCCGATGCCTTACGACCCCGCAAACTTTTCTTTTTCGTATAGTCATTCGCATCGTCAGTCGAGCGGTCAGACAACGGTCCGTGAGAAAGAAGATAATTGGAATGGTAGTTTGTCGTACAGTTGGACTCCCGTTTATGCTCCTCTTGAACCCTTCAAGCAAATCAAGAGTAAAAGTAAATGGTTGGACATTGCCAAACGTTTTGGCTTGAATTGGTTGCCACAGAACATCGCAATTAATAGCGACATCTCCCGAAATTATTACGAACTTCAAGAAAGGGATATGCAAGATCTTGGTGGATCGCCTCTTCCGTTAACTTTTAGCGAACAGTTTTTGTGGAACAGAAACCTCTCCGTTCGTTGGGATTTGACGAAGAACATCCATGTAAACTTCCAGAGTGCCACACGAGCTGAAATAGAAGAGCCTTATACTCCTGTAAACAAAGAATTGTATCCAGACCATTATGCAGCATGGAAAGATTCAGTCATGACGAGCATCCGCAATTTGGGTACCCCGCTTGATTACCAACAACAGTTTTCGTTGTCATACCAATTGCCTCTCAATCTTCTTCCGATTTTCGATTGGGTAAATGCTGATGCAAACTATACTTCTAACTATTCTTGGGTCAGGGGTACAAATCTCGAGGATGGAACCTCGTTGGGAAATACCATCACTACCAGAAGAAATTTGAATGTTAATGGTACTTTTGACTTACAACGCCTCTATAACCATATTCCATTCTTAAAGGCGACCAACGACCGTTTTAACAGAGATCCGGAACAAGCCACTTCGCGTACACGCAGAACCCGCCAGGTCAACCAAAACCAGCCCACTGCCAACAAGGCTAATCAGTCAGCTGCTGATAAGCAAGCTGAAGCACAGAAAAATGCTTTGCCAAAGAATCAGAAAGGATTTGAAAAGGAAATTGTGCTGTTGCCTGATTCATCCATTCAGATTAACCATGGTCGAAAGAGTAACCGGTTGATTGTGTCTGCAAGGACTGTAGATGGTAAAACGTATAAACTAAAATACAAAAAGATTGACCAAAATACTATTCTGATTAAGAACAAGATAGATTCTGCATTGAAATTAAAGATTATGGTATCGGCGAAGGAGCCATTGGAAGACAAGCAATGGTACAAAAATGGTCAGTCGGCAGCTCGTCTGCTGATGATGGTTCGCAATGTTGGACTGAGTTATCGTAATGAATACAATATGGCATTGCCTGGTTTCATGCCTCTTATTGGAGATGCATTTGGCCAGACGCGTGGCATGGGACCCATGTCTCCAGGTCTGGATTTTGCTTTTGGCATGATAGATGATAGCTATATTGAGCATGCTCGTGCAAACGATTGGCTATTGAATTCCGAGGCAGTTGCTACACCTGCGAACACAAATTACACCAAAGATATTCAGTTGCGAATGACTCTTGAGCCCGTCCGTAACCTGAAAGTAGATTTGAATGCCAGTCGTACCGAAACCATATCTAAAAGCGTGCAATACATGTTTGCAGGAAATCCAACCACCCAAAGTGGCACATTTACGATGACAACTATTTCTATGAGAAGTGCATTCGAGGGAATTGGTAATGCCGGTAACGGTTTTTCAAGCAAGTCATTCAATGAATTCTGTCAGTCTCTTGATGGATTCCGTAACCGAGTTGAGGCACAGTATGCTGGATCGGTTTATCCCAATGGGTCGTCGTTAGCTGGTCAGACATTCGATGCTGCGAATGGAGGCGTTAATAAATATAGTAGTGACGTGATGATTCCCGCTTTCTTGTCAACCTATACCAGTATGGGTGGCACCCTCAGTCTGTTTCCGGCTTTATCAAAATTATTGCCTAACTGGACGATTCGCTATGATGGATTGGGTAAACTGCCATGGTTTCGTGATGTATTTAAGAGCGTAACCGTGAACCATGCCTATAAAAGTATTTATGCTGTTGGGGCATACAATACATTCAGTACGTTCCAAGAGTTCAATAATGGATTGGGATTTATCAGCGATGCCACGACAGGTATGCCCATTCCAAACAGTATGTACAACATATCAACCGTCAGTCTCAATGAAGCGTTCGCGCCTTTGCTTGGTGTAGACGTTACCTTACAGAACAACCTTACCACCAAATTGGAATATCGAACAACCCGGGTATTGACCCTTAGCACTACCAGCGTGCAAATCAACGAAGCAACCAGTCGCGATTGGGTCTTCGGATTGGCGTATAAAATCAATAATTTTGATATGTTCAGTGGTAAAAAGAAACGCGTGGCACACCCTCAACGCACCAATGCCACCCAGAAAAATAATGCCAATGCCAATCGAACGACCGGTGGCATCAATCGGGATTTGAACATTCGACTCGACCTAAGTTATCGTCAGCAGGCTGCCATCAGCCGTGATATTGCCTCTATGACAAGCGCTGCCAGCAGCGGGAACAAAGCATTTAGAATGCAGTTCTCGGCAGATTATACCCTTTCTAAAATGCTGACCATGTCTGTTTATTACGATCAACAAACCAATACCCCTTTGCTTTCTAGCAGCAGTTTCCCGACAACAACACACGATTTCGGGGTCAGTATCAAGTTTAGTTTGACGAGATAAATACGAGAAAAGGCTTGTATTCTATAGAGAGTACAAGCCTTTTCTCATCCTTAAATGATTCTGCTTTAGAAGCCGTTCAATGCTTTTTGGGCCGTTTGAACAGTCTTTGAAGCTGGAACTTGGGGCAGATTCTTTAGCTTGAAAGGGGATAATATCTTCTCTATTTTCTCTAATCCTCTTTGATTGTTCAGGCTCTTAAACTCTTTGCGTAACAAATATACCTTCTCATAAGCCTGAATACCTTCCACCAATCGGTCAAAACGTATGGACGACCTGGCGTCTGGATAAACCAGATAAGTGTCACCGGCAGCCCATGCCCTGAATCTTGAGTCGAGCAGCGGCTCTTTTACCCAGCTGTTATAAGCCCATCGTAAATAGCCGTCTAAATGTCTGTTTGCGATATGGTATCCTATCCAGGCAGCTTCGGCAGGGTCTGAAAAAGTAAATGTATTGGGGAACGCTTCAGCGCAGCAGGTATAGACAGTAGACACTTTTCCCTGTTTCTGGCGACTTTCCTTGACCTCTTCAGGGAATGTTTCACCGATAGTAATACAATAGTCGTATAGTTCGGGCTCAAGCTCTTTATGGTAACTGCCAGCCAATGATACTTTGAAGTTGGGTTCCACCTGTCGTATCAGTTTCAAAGTTTGCTGCATCACCTCCCGTGGGCGTTCGTCCATGGCGATGATACACTTATCAAACCATCCCTTTGCTTTCAAGTGCTTTGAAAAAGAGGTAAGCATGGCGGTCCACATCTCATTGTATGCATCTTCTCCAGGAGCGGTCTGAATGGATTTCATTTGGTTGGTTGCTTGGTCAAAATATTGAAAAGACAGTTTCCAAGGCACCATTGAATAGCAATTAATCTGTTGGTCAATGCCCTGACTCATGGCAAACTCAACCCATTTATCGAATACTCCAAAATCAAAACGCCAAGTGCCATCAACCTTTTTGATCCATGTTACCATGCTTTCGAAATAATCTTCGGTTTGTCCGCCCCAAGGTTTATGCATCAGTGAAACGGTGATAGACTTTTGCCCGGCACCAGCTAACATCTTTAAAATTGGGCGCATCGCCTCGAAGTGCTCCTGGCTCCATAGAGGTACCTTATAATATCTTGCAACGGCAAATGGATTTTGCCATAGATCTAAATGAAAAGCCCATTGTGAAGCGTCGGGCAGCGTTCTTTTGTGAACAATGATCTTTAGTGATAGTGCAACTGATTTTCCATCTGCTTCAATGATAACCTTGCCGGAATATGTCCCGGGCACTGTTTCTTTTGGGATGCGGCAGCTAATCCAAATCGGTCTTACAGAATAAGCTTCCATTGACATGGATGCGATGGTGTGGTCTATACAATCGGCAACCAGAAGAGAGTCGAACAGTGAATGATCGATGCGATCTCCACAACCCCCTTTTCCGTCAGTGTTCAGTTGGTCGGTCATGACATATCTCACAAAACCTCCACTGAAAGCAGATGCAGGTAAAGTTTGATGGTTTCGACCATTGAATTCAGAAAATTTAAAGGTCAGGTTCGTGATGGTCTTTCCGCTCCAAGTTACAGCTTGTGCATGCAATGTTTCCCCTTTCCATCCTTCAAGGGTCATTGATATTCCCTGTTTGTTATGTGGTGGAACATGCTTTTCGTACCGAGTGTCAATATCTCCCCAAGTAGCCTGCCAGTCGGTTATTCCTTTCCAGTCAGATTGTTTTATTCCATGTGGGTCGGGTAGTTCCTGATAAGACGCACGTGGAAATTCAGGTTGATTGGTGGGTACGCCACATTGTGTGGTACCGTTTTGCTGGGCCATTAATGGACTGCAAAAAAAGATGAGAGCAGCACAGGCCGTTTTGATTTTGTTATACATCGTCTTGGCGATTGGTTCAGGTGATCGTAAAGCGCTAATGCGTTTTGGATTGAAGCAGATGAAAGCCCGAGATGCTTGTTCTTCTGCCGTTTTACAAAGATAGGAATTATTCTTGAAATTCAAAAATTAATGACTTTACAGAAGGATTGTTTACACCGTTATTGCGATTTAATACATGCCATGAACAGGATAGAACAAGCCAATGACATCGGCTCGTTTCTTTCATTTTGAATTTCTACGCAATGCGCATCATCATTATTCGGCATCTTGTGTTCTCTTTCGTCTATTTATACTGACCATAGGTTTATGATGACATTTAAGGATGCTGCATATCCTTGAGTCTCTCAATACTTTTCTTTGTCAAAACAATTATTCATCAAAGCACTATTTATGTGTAGAAAAAGTGGACGGTTTTGTTTCACTAAATAAGCCGAATGGGATGAAAGAAGTCAGAAATTACTTAACATGCCAAAATGCACTATTTTGTACGATGATATGGGCACAATTGTCAAACAATCTCATTGGTTTTGTTCCATGAAATAGATGATATTGTAAAGTATTGATATTGAATAAGATATTTGCTTTTAAAATACGATGTGATACTTCTTAGACGAACGATAAAGTGTTTCTTTTCTTCTTTAGAAGGAAGCGAGAAAATCATTTATAGGTCACTTATTTCTTGCATGGACAAATATTTATGTTGAGAGTGCAAGTAGGTGATGAAAAATGTATTGAATGCTCTTCTCAAAAATGAGATAGTATTAAAGTTTGAGGTGCTAAGGACGTTTTTTCAATGAGCTTGGTACTCAAAAGTCTTAAAATATCAGTAGATAAGGCAGTTAAACGTGATATTTTTTGTATTTTTGCATCTGCTAGAACATTTCTATTTCTACACAGAACGGATGGCAAGCATGAAACAACGAATTTTTCATCAGCGCATCACCATGGCTTGGAAGTGCGTATTGGTCTTAAATTCTTTTTTAGTTCTTTATTTCTTTTGGATAAAAATGGCCATCTTGGGGTTGCTATTTGTCATGATTGTTGTCGGAATGCTCGAGCGTTTGCTGCACACCACGTACACCTTTTTGCAAATAAAGTCTATCGAACTTGACACAGAGATGGAATTTTTGGTGATTGATAAGGGGCGTTTTTCCACCAATAAGAAGATCGCTTTACGGGATATTGTTCGTTGTATGCCTATGCGCACTCATTTTGGTCTGGCCCATTATCTATTGATAGCGTATGGTGCCAAAAAGGTTTTGGCTATCGAACCGGATGATGAAAAGGGATTTGTAGAAGAATTAACAAAAAGACAAAAAGCGGAAGAACTTTCTTTCGCATCTGAAGAAATATGATCAACTCAAAATCGTTATTGTGGCTGTTGGCGTGGTATGTATGTGTACCGTTGCAGGCACAGGTAGATAATAAGCACAGCAACGAAAGTGTTGGGACCGTTGTGGCCACTTCAGCAGTGCATGACTCTGTTAGTAGAACCATGCCATTGTTGGACTGGCCATCTTCTGTCAGAAATCAACTATCCCAATTGCTGGAAGACAAACTGTTCAATACATCGCAGGTTGGGTTAATGGTGTATGACTTGACGGCAGACAGCACTCTTTTTGCGTACAACGAACGGCAGATGATGAGGCCAGGCAGCATTATGAAATTGTTGACAGCCATTACTGCTTTGGACAAATTGGGTGGAAATTACCAGTTCAAAACCGAGTTGTACTATGATGGAAAAATTGAGAACCGAACGCTGACAGGCGATGTATATTGTGTTGGGGGCTTCGATCCATGCTTTTCGCACGACGATATGCATTCGTTTTTGTCATGTGTGAAGGATTTGGGTATCGATACCATACGGGGTAATCTGTTTGCCGACAAAACCATGAAAGACCTCAATACCTTAGGCGAAGGATGGTGCTGGGACGACGATAATCCTATTTTATCTCCCTTGTTATATAACCGAAAAGACCATTTTATGGACCAATTTGAAGATGAATTGCGATCTGATGGAATTCGGGTTGAGGCATTTAGTTCTACAGGGCGAAAGCCAGCCAATGCAAAGTTGCTTTGTGTGCGGACGCACACCATCGATCAAATTCTGTTAGATATGATGAAAGAAAGTGACAATCTTTATGCTGAAGCAATGTTCTATCAAATTGCAGCTCAAGGAAAGCGGACAGATATATCAGCTAAAGATTCCAGGGTCGTTATCAATCAACTGATTCATGATGTTTCTGCGAATGCAACCGACTGTAGGATTGCTGATGGAAGCGGACTGTCTTTGTACAACTATGTTACGGTAAAGCTGTTGGTTAATTTTTTGAAATATGCCTATCACAATGACGCTGTCTATCGTCATTTGTTGCCGGTGCTACCGGTTGCCGGTGTAGATGGAACTTTGAAAGACAGATTGACCGATGCATCGACGCGAGGAAAAGTGTGGGCAAAGACTGGAACATTGACCGGTATCAGTAGCTTGGCAGGTTATTGTCAAGCACCCAATGGCCATCTTTTGTGTTTTGCCATCATCAATCAGGGCATTATGCGAAGCAAGTTCGGGCATGTTTTCCAAGATAAGGTTTGTCATGTTTTACGCAAACCTTGATGTCATAACATGGATGGCATGAAGGAAATTCGTTTATATTGAAAAATATTTTTAACTATTTGGTATGGTAGAAATTAGCATATTCGTGGAAAGAATGATCGGGCTGCTTGGTATGACTGGCTCTATCGTTCCGATAGCACGGCACATTTTGTTGATGTTCGTGGCTGTTTTTTTATCTTGGTTTAGTTATTTTCTTTGTCTGAAGATTTTTGTTCCGATGATAGAACATATTACCGAACGCACCTCTTCTAAATGGGATAGTTTGTTGTTAGGGCGAAAAGTACTTGTCTCGGCGTGCAGAATTGTTCCTGCATACGTTATTTTCAAGCTTCTGCCATTGGTATTCTTTCAGGAACATTTGGCCAAAGTAATCTTGGAACAACTCACTGCGATTTATATTACTTGGGCGGTTACCAAACTGATTCTTGCATTGATCAATGCCTTTCGTGACATTGAGTTTCATCAAAGTTCATCAACGCAACAGTATCTGCAGTCGTTTTGCGGTGTATTGAAGATCGTTGTGATCTTTATCTCTGTCATTTTCATTATTTCTTTGCTTATCAACAAAAGTCCCATGCGTTTATTTGCTAGCTTGGGTGCAACTTCAGCCATCTTGATGTTGGTGTTTAAAGATACGATCGAGGGGCTTGTGGCGGGAATCCGACTCACAAGCAACGATATGGTTCACCGTGGCGATTGGATTACTGTACCGTCGACAAATGCCGATGGTGAGGTAATAGATATGTCGTTAACGACAGTAAAGGTTAGAAATTCGGATAATACTATCGTGACGGTTTCACCGAAAACATTAGTGGATGGGTCGTTTCAAAATTGGAAAGGTATGCAACTTGCTGATGGACGGCAAGCAAAACGCAAGATTTTTTTTGATATTCAGCATGTTAAACCTGTCTCTGAGGAATTGAAGAACGAATGTTTGGCAAAAGGTTATCTTACACAAGAAGAGATACAAAATAATTCTACTAATATTGGATTGTACCGTACGTACATTGAAAAGAATCTTCCAAAGATTGATTACATCAACGAGAATCTTACCTATCTGGTGCGTTCTTTGGAACCCACACCGTATGGCTTGCCTTTGGAACTTTATTTCTTTTTGAAGAATAAGGAGTGGAAACCGTACGAACATCAATTGGCAGAAATCGTTGAATGGTGCTATGTGAAGGCACCCGAGTTTGGTTTAAAAATCTATGACCGATGTCTCGATTTTGAAAAATAACTTTTTCTGTTGCTTCCGTATGGGCAGTTAGGAAGGTCATTGTTCTGTCATGGGGCGCATCATAAATCAATAAAGTCATGGCATCTCTCGAAGATTCCATGACTTTATTCTTTAGTTGACGTTTTCTATATCCCAAATTACGTTGCCAATGTATGGCATTTCTTAATCAAAATAGTGAAAAAAATAAGAAAGTATTGCGAGAATCTACTCATGTTCGTCCTTTGTCAATACGATGATTCCTGCTTTTCGTCAGCGATTTCGTTCTTTTTAGAGGAAAAATAGAAATGCATTTCTTTCTTTTTTGCTCTTTCTTCCAATTGTTTTTTCCATATTTCCAGGACCGAATATTCTTTTCCTGCAATGCCAATCTCTAAGTCGGATTGATCTACTTTTTCGCTTGGACGGAAGGGTATCGATATGATACCAACCGAATCTGCTTTTTCAATCTCAACAATTGCAACACCTTGATTAAGGATATCCAATTCTTTTGCAGCAGCCCATGATAAGTCTATGATTCTATCTCTCGTGAAAGGGCCCCGATCTGTTACTCGAACAATTACTTCTTTGTCATTTGCCGGATTGGCAACCTTCAGTAAAGTGCCAAACGGATAGGTGCGGTGCGCACAAGTCATACTGTCGTGATGTACTTTTTCTCCACTTGCCGTAAGGGCACCGGTCGATCTTTTTGAATAAAACGTTGCCTTACCTTTCTGATGTTGAGCCATCAGAAAGGTAAAGCTCATGATAAGCATAATAGAGAGAATATTTCTTTTGTGATGCTTCACACCGTCGTTTTATCGTTTATACTATACCCTGTGCCATCATCGCATGGGCGACTTTCATGAATCCTGCAATGTTGGCCCCCTTCACATAGTCAATATATCCGTCAGGTTGTCTGCCATATTGAACACATTGTTCGTGAATGGAATGCATGATATAGTGCAATTTTTCATCTACTTCTGATTCAGACCATGTAAGGCGGATAGAGTTTTGAGTCATTTCTAACCCTGAAGTTGCAACTCCACCTGCATTAACTGCCTTGCCGGGAGCAAAAAGCATTTTGGCAGCAACAAACTTATCGACAGCTTCTGCCGTACATCCCATATTGCTGATCTCTGCAACACACAAAGGATTTTGAGCCAAAATCGTCTCTGCATCCTCACCGTTGAGTTCGTTCTGTGTAGCGCATGTAAGGTAAATGTCGGCCTTACATTCCCAAGGTTTCTTGTATGCAAAGAATTCAGATCCGGCAAATTCATCGGCATAAGGCTGACAAATGTCATTTCCAGTGGCACGTAACTCCAAAAGATAGTTAATCTTTTCTGCATCAAGACCGCTTGGGTCATAAATATATCCATCTGGCCCACTGATGGTAATGACCTTTCCTCCGAGTTCAGTAGCCTTTAAGGCTGCTCCCCATGCCACATTTCCAAATCCACTGATAGCGATGGTCTTCCCCTTCAAATCAATGTTTCTGGTCTGTAACATCTGATTTACAAAGTACAAAGCTCCAAAGCCTGTTGCTTCAGGACGGATGCGTGAACCGCCGTATTCCAATCCCTTTCCGGTTAAAACACCTTCCCAATGATTGGTCAGTTTCTTGTATTGGCCGAAGAGATAACCTATTTCTCGACCGCCAACGCCGATGTCTCCTGCTGGAACATCTACGTTCGGTCCAATATATTTGTACAGCTCGTTCATGAAAGATTGGCAAAAACGCATGACTTCTGCGTCACTTCGTCCACGGATAGAGAAGTCTGCACCACCTTTTGCACCACCCATTGGTAGCGTGGTAAGGGCGTTTTTGAAAGTCTGTTCAAAGCCTAAGAACTTCATTATCGATAAGTTTACAGATGGATGGAAACGTAAACCACCCTTATAAGGACCGATGGCGCTGTTAAATTGTACACGATATCCAATGTTGACATGAACCTCACCGAGGTCGTCTACCCATGGAACTCGGAACATAATCACACGTTCAGGTTCTACGATTCGCTCTATAATTTTAGCCTTTTCAAATTCAGGATGTTGATTGTAAATGTCTTTCACAGAAAGCAAAACTTCTCTTACGGCTTGTAAAAATTCTAATTCTCCCGGATGCTTTTTCTCCAGGTCTTGCATGATTTTGTCAATTTCCATAGTAGAAACTCCTTAAATAAGTCGGTTAATAGTGTCATAATGTTCAAATTATGCTTTGGCAAATATACTTTTTTTATAGATACAAACCAAGAATATCGCGATAAAACAACTTTGGTATGTTTATTTATATGAAAAAATCACAGGTTCTCCTATGGTAAAACATCAACCTTTCTCATTGAAAACGGTAAGTATATTTGTTATTCTATATGGTTTTTCCTATTTTTGTATCATACTAAACATGACAATTTTTCATTTGTCACCCGGTAATGATATCGAGTTATACAAATGGGATGATAATAATAAACCGTATGAGCGTGCAAATAAAAGATAAAGGAGCCCAATACTACCTTAAGGATGTAACCTTCACGAACCTGATGATGCGCCGGGTTTACAATGTTTTGATTGTAGCCAACCCATATGATGCATTTATGTTAGAAGATGATGGGAGAGTAGAAGAGAAGATCTATGATGAATATATGGAATTGGGGCTTAGCTACCCACCAACATTCACACAGGTAAGCACAACAGAAAAAGCTACAGAGCTGATCAAAGCCATGCGGGTTGATCTGGTCATCTGTATGCCGGGAAATGCCGATAACGATGCATTTACTGTTGCACGTCATATCAAAAATGCTTTCCCTTTCGTTCCTTGTGTCGTGCTGACACCTTTTTCTCATGGTATTACCAGGCGAATGGAGCATGAAGATCTCAGCATTTTTGATTATGTCTTTTGTTGGCTGGGCAATACGAATTTGATTCTTTCCATCATCAAATTGATTGAAGACAAGATGAATCTTGAGCATGATATCAAGGAAGGCGGCGTGCAGATGATATTGTTGGTAGAAGATAGCATACGGTTTTATAGTTCGATTCTGCCTAATCTTTACAGTTATATTTTTGTACAGAACCAGCATCTCGCCACCGAAGCCTTGAACCGTCATGCAGCAACTTTGCGTATGCGCGGTCGTCCAAAAGTAGTTCTGGCAAGAACTTACGAAGAAGCGATTGATTATTATACACGCTATTCCGACAATGTGCTGGGAGTCATTAGTGACGTAACTTATCCCAAAGATGGGAAAAAAGATCATGAAGCCGGTTTGAAGCTGCTAAGGGAGATCCGTAAACGTGACGAATATGTGCCTCTGATTATGGAAAGTTCAGAGTCGGCTAATCGAGAGAAGACTGAGAAAGAAGGCTTTCGCTTTGTTGATAAGAACTCTAAAATGTTGGGAATTGACCTTCGGCACATCTTCGAAGAGCATATGGGCTTTGGCGATTTCATCTTCCGAGATCCTAAAACCCATCAGGAAATCATGCGCATTCATTCGCTTAAGGAGCTTCAAGATAATATCTTCAAGATTCCCAACGATTCAATGTTGTATCATATCTCACGCAACCACATGAGCAGATGGCTCAGTGCTCGTGCCATCTTCCCGGTATCTGCTTTCTTGAAAAATATCACTTGGCACAAATTGCAGGATGTAGATGCCCATCGACAGATTATCTACGATGCCATTATCCAATACAGACAAATGAAGAATATTGGCATTGTTGCAGAGTTTGACCGCTTGAAATTTGACCGTTTTGCGCATTTTGCCCGTATCGGGGAGGGGTCTTTAGGCGGTAAAGGTCGCGGATTAGCGTTCTTAGATCACATCATCAAGCTACATCCAGAATTCAATCAATACGAGGGCGCTACGGTTCAAATACCCAAAACACTGGTTCTTTGTACCGATCTCTTTGATCAGTTTATGGAGAACAACAACCTTTACCCCATCGCATTGAGCGATG
Organism: uncultured Prevotella sp.; assembly: GCA_937874345.1. Lineage (GTDB taxonomy): Bacteria > Bacteroidota > Bacteroidia > Bacteroidales > Bacteroidaceae > Prevotella. The sequence continues at coordinate 8,774 of CALNBT010000217.1, read as the reverse complement.
CGAGTGATGATGAGATTTTGCATCATTTTCTCAAGGCACAGCTGCCAGACTCCCTGATAGAAGACTTCTTTACCTTTTTTGACGCAACCAAGAGTCCGATTGCCGTTCGATCGAGTTCGTTGCTGGAGGATTCTCACTACCAACCTTTTGCAGGTATCTATTCCACTTACATGATACCTTATCTGGAAGATAAATATGCCATGCTCCAAATGCTGGCTAGTGCCATCAAGGCTGTGTACGCATCAGTTTTTTACAGCGATTCAAAAGCGTATATGACCGCTACGAGCAACTTGATTGACCAGGAAAAAATGGCTGTCATTCTTCAGAAGGTTGTTGGCAAACAATATGGTGACCACTATTATCCAAAGATCAGTGGAGTTTTGCGTTCATTGAATTATTACCCTATTGGCCTCGAAAAAGCAGAAGAGGGCATTGCCTCCTTAGCTTTAGGTTTGGGAAAATATATTGTGGATGGGGGACAAACGTTGCGTGTTTCCCCTTATCACCCTCATCAAGTATTGCAGACCGGGGAAATGGAAACAGCTCTTCGCGAAACACAGACCCGATTCTATGCGCTCGATATGACCAATGCCAGTCCGGATTTCAAGGTCGACGATGGATTTAATATCTTGAAGTTGAAAGTAAAAGACGCCGATCAAGATGGATCGCTCAATTACATTGCTTCTACTTACGACCCCTATGATCAAGTTATACGCGAAGGATTGTACAATGGAGGGCGAAAGATTATTTCTTTTGGGGGTGTACTGCAACAGGATGTTTTCCCGCTGCCAGAAATCATGCAGATGTCCATGAAATATGGTTCAGAAGGCATGCGAAGACCTATTGAGATTGAGTTTGCGTGTGATTTGGAAGATGACAAGACCGGTGCGTTCTATCTTTTGCAGATCAGACCCATTGTCGATTCTAAGCAGATGCTCGATGAAGATGTGGCAGCCATCCCAGATGAAAAGTGTTTGGTGCGCTCGCACAACTCTTTAGGTCAGGGTGTAGAAGAAGATGTTTGCGATTTTCTCTACGTGAAGACCGATGAATCGTTTACGGCCATGAACAATCCTCGAATTGCAGATGAGATTGAACAGATGAACCGGAAGTTTCTCTCAGAGAATAGAGGTTACATTCTTGCTGGTCCGGGTCGTTGGGGCTCCAGCGACTATTGGCTGGGCATTCCCGTAAAATGGCCTCACATCAGTGGGGCAAAGGTCATTATTGAGATTGCCTTGAAGAACTATCGTGTAGATCCCAGCCAAGGAACCCATTTCTTTCAGAACCTCACAAGTTTCGGCGTAGGATATTTTACGGTTGATCAAGCGACAGGGAATGGTCTTTTCAGGAAAGAACTTTTGGATGCCATGCCTGCTGTCGCAGAAACCAATTTTGTCAGACATGTCCGTTTTGATAAGCCTTTGAAAATCATGATGGATGGTAAAAAGCAGGAAGGCGTGGTCTTACAGAGCGGCGAATAAAGGTATTTCTATTTAAAATTTGAAAGAATATGTTTGATGGTTTTGCTGTCATGCATATTCTTTTTATGGGATAGATGAGATGGTAAATGCCCGTTTTCATCTGGTAGTTGTCATTGGTTGTTGTCCATAAGCACCATCATAACACTGAATCTGATTGATATATGTCAATAAAACGAGCCTGTTTGTAATAAATACAAACATTTATTTGGAAATATTCCAATTGGGTAATATCTTTGCATTGTGTTTTTCATGGTATTAGATTTAAGGTTAACAAGGTTGGACTACAGCGGTAGTCCTTTTTTTATGCCCCTATGTTCATTTGTTGAATCTTAAGGTTTTAATAAGGTCTTTTGTCTTCTTTTCATTCATCCGTATCTTTATTGATAAGTGATAGATAATCAAGTCTTTACGTGTTTGATTTTTTTGTTCTGCAATATGAGCCATATTGAAGCATAAACCCATAGACTTTGTCCATCAATTCCACTGGGTTTGCTTTTCAATCTCAATGACTTTTATTTTCAATAGCCAAGTCATGCAAAGCCGGTAATCAACTATCCTTTTAGAAGATAGAAATATTCATGATCGAGGCAATTGCTAATGTCCTACAAAATAATCGTTATTAAATCCAAAATAGTACCAGAAAACGATTTATGATGGGATATAAGAGAGGTAAATCGGAAGGTGTTGAAGTTGACTATTCATCATATTTCAGGCAAATTCTGACATTTTAATTCCTAATTTTGGGCTTGTTTGGTTATCTTTGCACGACGAATACCTAACCATGACGGATGCAGCGTATTTTAATTCTGACCGATTAAATGAATTTAAAGACTTTTTATAACACCCAACTGCAAAGAATTGCCATTGAAATTGGCCAGCTGAGAAAGAAAAGCAGATTCTATGTCGCCGGTGAAATAATGGCTTTTATGCTATTTCTAGGGCTTTTGGTTCTCTATACATTGGTACATTGGGGAGCAATTATCCTACTATTAGCACTTCTTTCTTTTGTATCGTATATCTTTATCCGTCATTTCGATGTGATAAATGACCAATACATCCACGATCTGGATGCCTTACATAAGGTTTATCAAAACGAACTTTTGTACTTGGACGGCGATTTTTCATGTTTCGATGATGGACAGCAATACATTAATCCGAACCATCCATTTACATTTGATTTGGATATTTTTGGCCGTGATTCGCTCTTCCAACGTATCAATCGAACCGTTACAACTGGCGGAAGTGACTTTTTGGCTGCTCAATTGTCAAAAACTGAAGATCAATCCTCTCGTGGTGATGCCATAAACGAGTTGGCCCAACACGAATCGTGGTGTGCAGATTTTGTCGCTTTGGGTCAAGATCGCAAAATTGACTCATCAGAAATTCTGAGGGCATTAAATGAAATTCACCAAATAGAAATACCCCATTTTGCTGCCAAACGATGGACTTTTTTTGTGGCATGGCTGTTCATCCTTGGATTGTTTGCCTCGATCGTTGCTTCCATTGCTGGTCTGGTCAGTGCGAATGTGCCAATCTGGTGGATCATCCTTCAATTTTTCGGTGTATTTTTTGTCTGCTCAGGTGCCTGTCGTATCATCAGCAAAGTGGTTGATCGTTTGCATCTGCAAATGAAAAACTATGTAAAACTCATTCGGTTGATTAGCAAAATGCCGTTTCAGGTTGTGAAAAACCGTATTTTGGTAAGCAAGTTAGAGGGATCATTGGAGGCGTTTGAGCAATTGAACGATATTTTGAATGGACTGGATAGAAGAGGAAACATACTGGGATTGCTCTTGATGGATTCGTTGTTTTTAAGCGATTTCTTTCTGATTCGTTGTTTCTTGCGTTGGCAACATCAATACATCGATTTGATACCTACTTGGGTAAAAGCCGTCAACGAACTTGATGCTATCGTCAGTATGGCCATTTTCAGATTCAATGAACCCGAAGCCGGTAGGGCAGAAGTGATATCGAGCGATGAAATTGTTTATCAAGCGAATGGCCTTTATCATCCTTTTCTGGGAGCGAAAGCCATCAAGAACGATTTTATCTTGAATGATGGCAACTATTATATCATCACCGGTGCCAATATGGCTGGCAAGAGTACGTTTCTAAGAGCATTGGGTATCAATTACCTGTTGGCGATGAATGGTATGCCCGTTTTTGCTGAACATCTGAAGGTGTCGCCTTTCCAGTTGTTTAGCAGTATGCGAACAACCGATGATTTGGCCCATGGCATCTCTTATTTCAATGCCGAAATTCTGCGATTGAAAAAGCTTATAGCGTATTGTCAGCACAACCGTCGCACACTGATTATCTTGGATGAAATTCTGAAAGGAACCAATTCTCTCGATAAACTGAACGGATCGAAGCTCTTTCTGCAATGGATATCCAATTTACCTGTTACGGGTGTCATTGCTACTCACGACCTGGAATTGTCGAAAATGGAAAGTCCGCGTTTTCATAATTATTGTTTTGAAATAGAGTTAGGGCAACATGTCACCTATTCTTATAAGATTAGTCCTGGAGTTGCTCGTAACCAAAATGCGACATTCTTGTTAAATGAAATCTTACATAGTGATACCTGGAAGGAGTATTTATAGAATTAACGAGACAAGTTGTTCAACTACTTAATTTTTACGATGATAGTAAGGTGAAGAAGTTCCGTGTCTGAACTTTTATCGAATTGAGAATAAAGGTCTTTTTTGTCAAACTTTTGTTGGTGTCTATCCTTATTATTACTATATTTGCATTATCTTAAAGATATTTACAGATTAAAAACTAATATTTATGAAGAAGTATTTGGCAGAAATGATTGGCACCATGGTGCTCGTGTTAATGGGCTGCGGTGCTGCAGTTAGTTTAGGATGCGACAACACTTTGCCTTCTACCGTTGTCGGAACGGCAATGGCTTTTGGTTTGTCGGTAGTAGCCATGGCTTATACTATTGGCGGAATCTCTGGTTGCCACATCAATCCCGCAATTACATTAGGTGTATATCTGTCGGGACGAATGAGTGGTAAAGACGCTGTTAACTATATAATTTTTCAGATAATCGGTGGATTAATCGGCGCTGCCATTTTGTATCTTTTGGTGATTAGTGCTGGAGGCGACTTGGCAAACAGTGCACTTGGTGCCAATAATTTGCAAAACGTAAATGGAGAATCGGTCAGTGTGTTGGGTGGACTTTTGGCAGAAATCGTCTTTACAGCAGTATTTGTGTTGGTTGTTCTTGGTGCTACGTCAAAGACCAATGGCGCAACGAATAACTTTGCTGGCTTGGCAATCGGTTTGGCTTTGGTACTTGTTCATCTGGCTTGTATCCGTTATACAGGTACATCCGTGAATCCAGCTCGTTCTATAGGTCCTGCTTTGTTTGCACAATTATCAGAAGGTCACGCTACGGCTTTGTCTAATCTGTGGATATTTATCGTAGGTCCATTTGCCGGAGGAGCTCTTTCTGCTTTGATCTGGAAGGTTATTACACCGGCTAAAGCCAAATAATCGAATGATATCGATTACTTTTGATTGAATCGTTTGATAATAAGTCACCGCATTTGAGCAAAAGCTTATTTGCGGTGATTTACTGTCATATGACCAGAGTTGATATTTCGTCTATCAAGAAGCTGAAGTTTTCAGATAGACTTTTTTATTTATTAATTATTAAAGATGAAGACTAATCAGACAAAACTGACAGACAAGCGATCTTTAGTGCCGTTTGTTCTTATCACTTCTTTGTTCTTTCTATGGGGATTCGCACGTGCCATCCTCGATGTTCTCAACAAACATTTTCAAAATGCGCTTAATATCAGTATAACACAATCGGCACTGATACAGGTAACAACTTATTTGGGCTATTTCCTAATGGCCATTCCGGCTGGTATATATATCAATAAGCATGGTTATAGGCGAGGTGTTGTATTTGGCCTTTTACTGTTCGGTTTGGGTGCGTTGTTGTTTATCCCGGGGGCAAAGATTGGAGAATTCTACGCATTTTTAGTCGCATTGTTCATTATTGGATGCGGTTTGGTCTTTTTGGAAACGGCTGCCAACCCATATGTAACAGAGCTTGGACCGAAAGAAACGTCTACAAGCCGGTTGAACCTTTCTCAGTCTTTTAATGGACTGGGAAGTCTATTCGCGACATTGGTCGTTGGACAATTCTTGTTTAATGGTTCGCAAGTAGGCGGTAATGTTGTTGTTCCATATACCATTCTGGGGGCTTTGGTCTTGGTTATCGCTTTTGTTTTCACACGAGTAGATTTGCCTGAAATTCAGCATGAAGAGAAAAACGAAGACAAGGTCGCAGGAAATAATTATGCCAAACTTTGGAAACACAAAATGTTTATCTTCGGTCTTGTAGCATTGTTGGCATATGAAATTGCTGAAATCTCCATCAATAGTTATTTCATCAACTTTGTTACCGGTCAAGGATGGATGTCAGACAATCTTGCTTCCATCGTCCTTACGGCAGCCTTGGCATTCTTCATGGTAGGTCGTTTCCTAGGAAGTTGGATTATGAGATACGTGAGTGCTCAACGCATGTTGCTATATTGTGCTTTGGGAAGTATCGTTAGTATCAGTACTGTTTTGCTTAATTTGGGCTATATTTCTATGATTGCTCTTATTGCAAACTATCTATTTGAGGCAATTATGTTTCCGACTATTTTTGCATTGTCATTGACCGGGTTAGGCAATCTGACCAAAAGTGCATCCTCGTTGCTGATGATGACACCTATCGGAGGCTGTGGTTTCTTGTTGATGGGCTATATTGCTGATACCACAAATATAATTGCTCCTTTCTTCATTCCATTGGTTGGTTACGCATTTGTTTTGTTTTTTGCCTGGAAACTGGTTAGAAAAACTGCTTAAACGATCCTATACATTGGATATATAGACAGCAAAAAGTGTATGATAGGCTTGAAATATTCAACCAATCATACACTTTTTGTATGTGATATATGATGCGATCTACTTTACGCTGGGTACAAATAAAATGTTATTGGGTATAACTGTCTCAGCAATATCTTTGCTTGAGAAGCCAACTTCCAAGGACTGCCCCATATAATCTTCAAAATATCTAAGTTCAATGTCGTGATACCCTGCCTCAAGGGCAACCATGCCATCTGCCCGTTTGGCACTGTGACCGCCATCATTATCGACTACTACTTTCCCGTCTATCAACAATTTTGAACCGTCATCCGAGTAAGTATAAAACCGGTATACACCACGTTTGTCTATTTTAATGAGCGATTTAAAGAGATAGGCAAAATGGTCTTCTTGTTTGGCATCTTTGATACTGAAGTTGCTCATTATTCCTTCTTTCATCTTCTTAGCAGGGAGAATGTCGTCAGTTTGCTTGAAATTTCCTTCAAAATAGTCGAAATGTATTCCCTGTTTGGTAGGCTTAACGCCTTTTGATGGGAGATATGTCATTTCTCTCTCGTCTTTTGAAGAGATGGAAGAAGGATAATAGAATGAATCCCCGCATTGATTAGCGGTTCTAATCCAGGTATCAAACTTCCGCTGTCCCTCATAGAGTTGAATAATCCTTGCGCCTCTGTCCTTTTTGCCATAGGTGTCCAAGCCACTAATACGTCCATATGCCAGTGCAATGTTGTACAACATGCCGATGAAATCGTTTTCATGATCGTGTCCGCAAAAGGCTCCCATCACATCTTTTTTGTCGATAAATGAAGAGAACAACCCCGAATTGATCTTTGCTGCGCAAATAGATTCTTCATCGTTTGATCCAAAATAGTTTTTGTTATTCACAATTTGATTATATTCAACAAGTGGAATGTGGAAGAAAGCGAGTGAAGGTAACGGCTTCCCACCATTGTTCTGAGTAAACCGGTCGCTTTGAGAACGATACCATTCTATTTCATCGAAGTTAATTTTATCATAGGTACCATATTCCTTTACCTTAGGATAATCATTAGAGTCGATGCAATATAGCACTGCTGCTGGTTGGCGATCATTCTCTTTTGATCCTTTTACTGCAATGGCAAAGTTGCCGTATCCACTTACATTTTCAGGACCTCTGTCGCCGATGTAAAATGGTGACGTCATCAATATTTGATAAATTTTGGCTTTATCAATCACTTCTCCATCGTGATTTCCTAGGGTAACGATGAACGGCAATTGCTCGTTTTCGAAGATTTGGATGATCGATTTCCAACCTTCTTCGGCTGGTTCTGCAGTTACAACATCGCCAGTTAGGATGGCAATGTCGGGCTTTTCTGTCTGGATAACCTTGATAATCGTATTTCTGTTTTTAGTACAATTGTCAGATTTCGCATCCCAATGGATATCAGTAAACTGTGCTATCTTAAACATTCCATTGTGAAATGAAAGTGTTTGCTGTGCCCATACATTGGTTGTAACCATGGATATGAGCAAGAATATCATCAGCTTGAAGTGTTTCATACAAAAGATTTTATTTCAAAATTGTTTTTTATAATTCGGCCGCACCTAAGATATTGCTGTCTTTGAGGGTTGAAAATCGTACTTGAACCCGTTCGGCTTCTCTGGGATAAACAAAGTTCTCACGCATTGAAGATATCATTTCTTTTTCAAATAGCAATCTTGACAGAGCTAATCCTCCACCTATCACAATGGCCTCAGGGTTGTAAGTGTAAAGGATAACTTGTAATAGCTTTCCAAGATGAAAGCCTAATTTTTTCCAGCGTTCGAGCGATTGCTTGTCGCCTTTTGCGGCTTTCTCGGCTTCTTCTTTTCCGTTTGTGTTCCATTTCCGGAACAACATACTACTGGTGTAATCTTCATAGATACCATCCAGATAGGGTAGACATCCAATTTCTCCGGCACCTGTATCGATCCCTCTATACAATTTGTCGTCGATGACAATGCCAGCGCCTACACCGGTACCCAAGGTGATACCTACAAAATTGTGAAATGGGCGCCCAACTCCATATATTCGTTCAGCATTGACGAAACAATTGACATCGTTGTCGATACGCGTTTCTATCTGAAAGTGCTCTTCCAAAAGTGCCTTCAAATGCACTTCTTTCCAAGATGGGATATTTTGTACATTGTAGATGATGCCTTTTTGAGAATCTACAATGGATGGAACAGCAACTCCTATGCGGTTAATCTGACCATTATTTAACTGACTTATCATCCTGTATAGCTGTTCTAGTACTTCATCTTTTGTACCAAATGCTTTGCAAGGTTCTTGTAGTTGGGTGATGATTTTCCCGTTTTCTATTCTAGCAACACGAAGATTCGTGCCACCCATATCGATTGCGATTTGCGATGCCATTATTC
>CALNBT010000216.1 GCA_937874345.1 uncultured Prevotella sp. | reverse complement strand
AATCTCATAGCGCGGCTTTGACGCTAAGTACACATTGTTCTTATCCATTATAGTTTAAATTTCGGTTAAGAAAGTGCAAATATACAAAAAAAACAACCAAAGCGCACCATTTGTAATAGCAATGTCATAATTTCCATCCGGGAAAGGAGCTATTTCACTCACAGAACGGACGAGAATAGGCATACAAAACTGTGCTATCTGTAAATAAAAACGAATATCTCAGTCTGCTGCTTGCTCTTTATTTGCATAACCGAAAGCAAAGAACACGATTTATAAACAGTTGGCAGGAACAGTCTGTTCTTCAGACATTTCGTTTTCATTCTCAGGTCAATGAGAAATACCAAAGCTTATTTCGTGATCTTTATTTGACAATGATAACCGCCGATTTTCCGATTGCAGCAAACTCAGGCGCATAAGCACATTGAGCAGTTATGCTACCCGTTTCGTATGTTCCCGCACGATCGAGATAGAATTCTTTCTCAATGACACGCTTTCCCTTTGGAAGCATATCGATGAAATAAACCGTTCGGTTGTCTTTCATATCGCAATACAATCCCCAACTGTAACCACTTTGCTGTTCTACCGGTTCCATACAGGCCGCCCGTTTGTCCACGATCTGCACAAAGTCGAGGTCTCGTGCTGCGGTCAGCGTAATACGAACCTTTACCTTATCGCCCACTTTCAACGGTCCACGTTGCGAAGGAATGATCTGCCTTTCTACTTTTAGATCGCTTCCCGAAGCTTCAATGGCTTGCATTGGCTGCAGATATTGTGCGTAAGCGGCTCCCCAACTCACACCGTCTGATTGTTTTTCAATCGTTAGTTGTTGTTGACGTGTGTATGGGGTACGCGTTTTTTGATAGCCTAATACAGAAGTGTTCTGAGGCGTGGACAATACCTGTCCGTCTATTTTGATCGTGGTTTGACGATCATTCGACAAAGAAGTCGTGAACGGATGAGGCCCACAAAGAAAGGCATAAATAGCATTGGCACTGTTAATGGAAGTCAACCAATATTGCGAACGTTTTTCTTGTAACAACCATTGTTGCATCTCGGCGATGGTTTTTTCGTCATCGGGCGTCACGGTCTTGATGGCTTCGATGGCCGCCACCTGTGTTGGAATTTTGTAATCGAGCCACGAATAGCCGGCCTTGGGCGTGTCATAATAACGTCCTTTGGTTTCGTCGAACACGGTATATTGTTTCAATGCCTCGACCAACTCGCCAGCCTGGCGAGCCTCTCCTTGGTGATAAAGAACGGTTGCGGCCAATGCCATGTCATAAATAGAATACAGATCTTTTGCTTTTTTCAGCTTTCGCACCAGCGCATTGAACTCGCTCTTCTGTTTTCCAACGAATGTTCGCCCATCCATCGCATAGAGATAGAGGTCATTATATGTAACGTCCTGTTTGGAAAGATAGCGAAAAGCCTCATCCAACATCCACTTTGTATTCTGTTGTTTGCCGATCAATGCATTGAGGCGAGCCAACGACTGCACCACCAATCGTGTAATGTACGGACTTCCTGTCATGCCTTTGAACCATGGCCATGAGCCGTCTTTCAATTGCAGACTGCGCAGATGATGGATAGCCATGTTGATTTTGTTCTGCACCCCGTCGGTATTCAGAAAGTCGGCTAATTGTTTTTTCTGCTCGGTTTCCACATCTGCCGTAACGGTCCAAGGCGATTCGGATAGCAATACCTGTTTCAGTTCTTCGTTTTGCAATAGTTTACTACGCTTGTCATCACTGCTATCGGGCTGTGCACAAAATTGTTCGGCCACCCTCTTTACTGCATCCGAAGCATTCACAATGTAGCGTCCCAATCCTAAAGCATAATAAGCGATGCTCTGGCAGATGGCACATTCGTCAACGGGATGCGCGTATTCGTGTAATGCCTGCAAGACCATCCATGACGGATTTTCAGTATATTCCACCGTCAACTGCGGTTTTGCGGCCGTGGCGTTCAATTCTTTCGGGAAGAGTTTTGCCACATCTATCTGTTTCTTTCCGGCTTGATTCAATACAAACGGCAATGCATGCATCACCTGTTCTTGCGCCGTCAGAACCGGGAGATAATGTTGTTCGCCGTCGCTGACCAGTCCATCAGATGCAACGATCTTACAAATCAGCAAGTCGGGCATCGTTTCTTTGGCCTGAAAACCGAATGCAACAGTCTGCATACTGTCAGCTAACACACTGAACATCTTGGTTTGCGTGTACACCGGTTTCTCGGTTTCGGGATCGAGCAACAGCATCGTTACCTTTCCCTTCAACGCTTTCTTCGTGGTGTTGATGATCCTACTGCTGATAGTCGTATAGTCACCCATGCGCACAAAACGAGGCATATTGGGTTGCACCATGAAGTCTTTCTTCGCAATGGCAACGCTTTCTAACAATCCGTTTCGCATATCTTTGGTATGCGCCAAAGCCCGGAACTGCCAAGCCGTAAGACTTTCGGGCAAGGTAAATGAAATAGCCACATTGCCTTGTTCATCGGCCATAAGATCGGGGTAGTAAAAAGCCGATTCCTCAAGATTCTGTCTTACCGACAGGGATGACATATACTTCAGTTGTTCGTCTGTCAACATTGCTTCTTCATCCTCATAGGCAAGAGCACCCGCACGGCTTCCAGATAACGACGAGTTTCCTCTGATAACCAATCCGGATACTTTACTCGACAGAGCTTCTTTAACCATACTAGCTTTATTAATGACCGGAGCCGTGGATTTAAGCGAGCGTGCTGCACCTGTGACCATACCTTTAGGCTGCTTGCCATATCCAACAACCACAACCTCTTCCAAAGCATTTTTACTATATTCTAACACCACATCCTGCAACGATCGCATTGCCATGAGCCGTACAGGTTCAAAACCGATGTACTCAATCAAGAGTCTGTTGCCATACGATGCATTCAATTCATAATGTCCATCCAGATCGGTGATCACAACCGTTTGGGTATTTTCAATGCGCACAACGGCCCCAATAAGAGGCTCTCCGGCACTGTCCATCACCCTGCCCCGGATCAACAGCGGGCCTCCCGGTATATCCAACATACGCCAAGAGGGCATATCCGGATAGTCTAAATAGTTCAGCGGAGCATTGCCATTCAAATGAATGTTATGTACGACAACATCTTCCATCGACTCCCATCGGTTCAATGGTGCTTCAAGGTAGATACCTTCGTCAAACGACCATGCCTGTTTGAACAACTGATCCAATGACTTGTCGTACATGGTGGCCATCAATTGTGCCGTCACCGGGCGCCCATCGGGTGTAGTGATGTTCATCTTCCACGTCTCTTTCGTGCCCGGAGCGAGCTGATCGCGGAACGTTTTCCACGTCATCTTTAACTTTTTATCCGGATGTTGACGCACAATAACCTGACTGACATGATACAATTGTCCGTCCAAATACCACGCATAGCACAATCGGATACCACTTCCGTATGCCTGTTTGTACCGAAAACGGCGGGTAATAACCGTATCATCTAAGGTGAGTAGACCTTCTTCGATGACCGAATTTCCTGAAAATATATTGTACACCACATGCACTTGTTTTCTGCTTGAGCCGATTTGGAAGACAACCTCCTCTTGATCGTCTTTGCCAAAGTCATTCCTTGAGCAATAGAACCATGCATTGGTGGTGTAACAGGGTCGCGAAGCCTCTATATTAAACAGATATAGTGTTGAATGTAACGTGTCTTCCTCGCATGTTGCCACCAGTTCTACCCTTCCGTTTGGTATCGAAGCGGGTACGATTATCTGTCCTTTCTCGCCGCATTTGGCCGTACGACGGTCGTTTTCATAGCCTTTAATCCAGTAATTCACCGTTCCGGGCACTTCTTTTTCTACGGCATTGAACAGCATAAATTGTAGATTCTTTACGCTGTCGCGTTCAAATAGTATATCATCCGACACATTCAGCGCTACTCGAACGGCTGCCTTACCAAAGCGAACAAGTTGATGAAAGCCAACCTCTTCTCCCGCTCCGTCAAGCACAGTCCCATCCATATTGATGCAATACAGATCTTTCGCATACCCATATTTATCTTTCGACACCAGCGGCAGGATGATTTCAAACTGTCCTTTGTCATCGGTGTACAAGGTATCTGTTTGGATCTTATCATTCCCTGTTTTGGTATAGGTTACCCTACCCCTTCGAACAGGCTCTCCCATAAGGCTTTGTGCCTTTCCTTTCAAATGAATGGTATCGCCCGCTTTGTATCGTTCTTCTTCGATGTTCAGCGTTACCAGGAAAGTGGGGCGTTTGTATTCTTCGATCTTAAAGTATGTATTACGACCATTAAGTTCTATCCGGTACAATCCGTTCATGGTTTTTTCGGGCAATGTAAACATGGCTTTGCACGTTCCATAGGCGTCGGTGGTTACTTGAAGCGAATCAATGACCTTTCCATGTGTATCCAATAAGCGAATCATCATTTGCTTTCCGCTAACCGATTGGGTTACATCTTGATACACATGATGCACGATGGCCGTTGCATGCAACGTTTGTCCTGGACGATAGATGGCCCTGTCGAGATAGATTTGGGCAACGGTTCGCCCTTTGGCCTCTTCTACATGATCCTTGTAATCATTCGAACTTCCCAACGCTAAGGGCGGACAATAACGGTCGTTTGCCGTATAACAGTAAAGATAATCATCCTTATCTTTGTCAACAGCAAGGTGTATTTCGCCATTGGCATCTACCTTTCGGGCTTTTTGTTGTTCCACTCTGACCATTGCATCGGGCAAAGGATGTCCGGTTACAGCATCAACAACCACGACACGCACACTGTCGTGAGGCAACGGTATGATCATCGGACGTACGTTGCTCATGAAGAACAGCAGGCGCATGATCTCGGTTTTTGGGTTAGTTTTCAACTCTAAGAGATACACACCTGCATCCAATGGCGGGACAACAAGCGAGTCTTTGTATGATTTCAGTCGGTTATCGTTGCACATGGTCCATTGACGGGTATACGGCAACAGCCATTTGACATGGTGTTTGGCCAATTGTTCCAAATCATCATGGGTCATCACATCCGACACATCGTCTACCTTACGATCGTTCACACGACCGATGCGCATATCTATCACATTGATATTGGTATGCGAGATCATCAGTTTGGCTCCCTTTGCGGGCACCCATACCGGGATATCATTGTTATCTATATTGATTACCGACTGTGTTAGTCTCGACACTTCGTTGCGGAAATAATCCGTACGAGGGTAACGAGGCCATTGACGGACGTATTTTTCGGCATCTGTCAACAACGTACTGTCGGACGCCTTTCCCCTGTTTTTCAACAGATCATATCGCATGATGGCTGCTTCTGCCGCCACATCAAGGTCTTGATAACGATCGATCAGCGAATCGAGCGACCCGATGAACTTCGATTCTCCCCTTTGACCGACCGCCATATCCGTCTTCTGTCGCAAGTCTTCAACGGCACTCAGCAAGGCGGCCGGTCGATTTCCAACATGGTCGTAATACCGATTCAGCAGCTCAAAGTTGCCAACCGTATAACCTATCACGCTCAACAAATCGTCGCTAACAAAGGGGTTAAGATCCTGTACGAGGGCAAAATCGGCATATGCTCTTGCTTTTGTCTTTGCCAACAGATCAGGATGGCTCAAGGCCATTTGCGCATATGGCGTTGAGTCGTTAACGGCCCAGTGGCTCAGTGCAGCACAATAAAGTGCCGACAAGACCGGATCGGTTTCGCGAATACGCCTTTCGGTTTGCTTGATCAGCTCCACCGACGAGAGCACGCTGTCGGGTGAGAGTTGTATCCAGATAGCACGACGCCTGATTTCGGCCCTTAACAACTGCCGGTAATTCTGTTCTTGCTGTGCCTTTTCAACAATCTGATCCAGTACGATGATTGCATCGCGAGGACGTAACGAGGCCTGTCGATTGACTTGTTTCCACAGATTTGAATACTGCTGGGCTGTACTCATGATCGGCAACAACAGCAAAAGGATAAGAAAAGTAATATATTTTTTCATGGGTATATTAGAAAGGTAA
>CALNBT010000215.1 GCA_937874345.1 uncultured Prevotella sp. | reverse complement strand
CAAAAGCTTTCACAGGCTGATATAGTGTTATGGATGATTGATACCACCGACAAGGTCGATGGATTTGAGAAAATAAAGAAAGAGATACTTCCTCACTGTTTCGGCAAGAAGCTTATCATATTATTCAATAAGTCAGACCTTCTTTCAGTTTCGCAACAAGATGAGATACAAAACTACTTTAATGATGTAGATGCTGATAAGATATTTATCTCTGCAAAAACCAAGCAGAACATTGAGAAGCTTGAAGAGATACTTGTAAAAGCCTCAGCCCTTCCACAGATCAATCAGGGCGATGTCATTGTGACCAACATACGTCACTACGAAGCCCTTGCCCATGCCCTTGAATCCATACATCGCGTACAGGAGGGAATGAGTATGAACCTTTCAGGCGATTTAGTCAGTGAAGACCTCCGTCAGTGCATATTCCACCTCAGCGATATCGTTGGAGAAGTTACTACCGACCAGGTTTTGGAGAATATTTTTAAGAATTTTTGCATCGGCAAGTAACTCATATCCAACAACTTAAAACATTTTAAAATAACTACGAATAACCTGCTCATAATGAGTGGGTTATTTTTTTAACACTTCATAATTGGTATTTGTTGGAACAAAAGTTTCAGCTTATTTTTGGCCCAAGTTTCATTCCTCTCGCTCAAATACGAGCAACAGCTAAGAGAAAATTGTGATAGAAGGAACAAGTGAGACGCTGTGAGAATCACAACTCTGCGCCATTTGTAATTCACGGCACAAGCGTGAGACGCTGTGAGACGCTATGAGACGCTATGAGACAAAAGTGTAGACTTAAACAGATACCTCGATGGAAATAATAAAGCACTGTAAATGCTGCGGAAATCAGTTCATTGCGCACCGAATGGCAACGCTGTACTGTTCCAAAGCGTGCAACGCAAAGGCAACAAGGGTACGTAAGAAGAAAAGTATTCAGCAAGAATATCAAGAGCTCCAAAATGACTTGGAGTCGTCAACTGAGTATTCTATCCCTAATGCGGAATATCTTAGCCCAATTCAAGCAGCAAAACTGCTTGGAGTGAGTCGTGCTACCATATATAGGTATGCACTCGCTGGAGTTATAAAAGCAGTGCAATTTAAGGGGCTTACTATCATCCGAAAATCCGACATTGAGAAGACCTTTGATAATGCGTCTGAGTATAAAAAAAGGATCGCATTCAGTAAGAAAAAGGAAGATAGTGAGTACTATACAATCCGAGACATCAGTGAAAAGTATCATATAGGGAAAAAAGCTATATTGTCTCGTTGCGAACGATGCAGCATTCCCAAGGTTTATGATGGCAGAAACGTTTTCTTCAAAAAAGTATATGTCGATGCTCATTTTGCCGAGTTGATAGAAGAAATTGACTTGGCCAACTATTATACGACCGAGCAACTAATGGAGAAACTATGCATGTCAAAACAGAATGTGCTGACCTTTGTTTATCGAAATAAGATTCCAAGAATAACTCGTGGCCGTTTAGTCTACTATTCAAAAGTCCATATTGACAATTATAAACGCAGAGGTAATGATATCGATACAAACTGGTACACTTATGATGAAATAATAGAAAAGTATGGTTTGTCTGTGGATCAAATCAGCTATCAAATCCGTCAAGAGAAAATAAAGACAGAAAAGCGCGGTAAGTTCACTATGATTTTCAGATCGGAGTTTGATGAACAAATAATAAAAGGAAAGTTTGGCGACATTGAGCGAGACGAGAAGACTGGTAAATTCAATTTTGCCAATAATTCTCATCCAAAAGTGGTAATAAAGAATAAGACTGGTAATGTTGAAGCTCCTGAAACTCCTGATGGCTATTTTTCGACAGAGGAAATAAGCAAGAAGTACTCTATCAATATCAGACATGTTCAAAAACTGACGAGAGAGGCAAGAATACCCAAAATATCACTGAAAGGATTCAACTTCTTTGAGATACCAAGTGTATTGGCTTTGTTCGGATCCTCACAAATTAATGATGGTGTCAAAGAATGGATTACTCCAGAGGAAATGGAAAAGCAATATAAAATGACCCCCGTAGCCCGCCGTTCATTTACCCATCGTCATAAAATTCCGACCAAGGCTGAATTTGGCAAAATATTCTACTCAAAGGAACATATAGACAAAGTCAAACATCTGGTCTTTAATGGCAAAGAAAATTACTACTCTGTTCAAGAAGTCATGGACAAGTATGAATTGACCAAGGACATGGTATTCTACTACTCTAATAAAAAGAAAGTTACCAAAGTAAAGTGCGGGCAACAAGTCTATCTTCTAAAGACAGAAATAGATGAATATATGGCTGAAAGAGCTCAAAACAGCGAATTACTGCCAATTACTGACGATTAACCAGGAATGATAAAAGTGAATGGTAGGTCAGCATAGGAGCATTTAAGACTTTTGCACCAGAAAACAATAATTCAAAAACAAATATAAAATGCAGCAATGTAAGACAGTTACACTAAGAAGTCGAGCCAGGCGCAATGGCACGCATTCTCTGTTTCTGGAATTCTATCCGGGCTACAGAGACCCCAAAACGATGGAACTTATACGTCGTCGTTCATTAGGTATATACATCTATTCAGAGCCTAAAACACCCAGAGAAAAGGAGTATAACGCTTTAATGATTGAGAAAGCAGAAGCAATCAGATGCAATGTCTATTCTGAGATAATCAATGAGAAATATGATTTCTTTAGTAATAACAAGAATAAGGAGAGTTTCTTGGATTATTTTGAAGAAGTAAGCAGAACCAAGCACAACAAATGGTTGTCTTCCCTCAAGCACTTCAGTGCATTCTGCCATGGCGAATGTTCCTTTGAAGAGTTAGACGTTGAGTTCTGCCGTAAATTCATGGATTATCTGATGAAAGCGAAAAGTCTCTCAACGGGAAAACCGCTAAATAGAAATTCTGCTGCCGACTATTGGATCATTTTCAGAAATATTCTCAATCTGGCTTATCGTGAGAGACGAATCAAAGAAAAGATTGTGGACTACCTTGATTATATCAAGTGGGTTCCAACTGTAAAGGAAAGCTTAACACTTGAAGAATTAAGAAGCCTTTATAATACGCCCTGTTCTATTGAGGTCATGAAGAAAGCTGTAATTTTTTCATGTTTGACAGGACTTCGCCGAAGCGATATTATCAACTTAACATGGGAGAATGTCCGCAAATATGCGGATGGTGGTCGGTATTTGGATTTCATTTGTCAGAAGACCAAGGTACAAACTGTTGTTCCAATCAGTAATGAAGCCTATGAACTGATTCAACCAGAGACAGACAAACCTGTTTTTGCTGGATTCACAAAAGAAATGAGCAATAATGAAATGAGGAGATGGCTAAAGGATTCGGGTATAAAAAAACACATCACATTTCATTGTTTTCGGCACACCTACGCCTCATTGCAAATGGAATTAGGTACTGACATCTATACCGTTCAGCATTTGTTGGCACACAAGAACGTCTCCACTACCCAGATTTATGTAGCGCATGCTTCGCCCAAAACGAGAGAAGCTGCCAACAAAATTAAGTTGAAGGAAGAAGATACAAATGAAAATGAATAATGACCCTAATTACTGATGCTTACGGTTCACTTACTAGAGTAATCGAAGGTCAGCATTGAATCATAGCTGACCTTTGCACCAGTAATTCAAAAATATTATAAGTATGACAACAGAAGAAATAACATTTAATGACTTGCCCAAAGTAGTAGCACAATTATTGGATAAGATTTCAGGATTGGAGCTTAGTTTCAACAGACTGTATGAAGACATCAAGAAGAATCCATCTCGTGCTTCAGAACACATTCCTATGAATATTGATGAAGCCTGTGAATTTCTAAAGATGAAGAAAGGGACAATGTATTATCACCTACAGAACCGCTCGATTCCAGCCACGAAGAAAGGTAAAAGCTATATCTTTTTTAAAGATGAGCTGATTAAGTGGGCAGAATCCGGACGAACAACTGAAGTACCATTGACACCCGAAGAAATGAACGCAGCATTATCTAAACGTGCCGGAAAGAATACACCGACTGATAGAAGTAAGCTATTACGCAAGAAGTAATGTTAACAAGTGTTTAGTAGTAATTTCTATTTGTGTCTATCACGTTACCGACAATGGAAAACAAGAGCCAAACATGTGAAAAAACAATCAGATAAAAGAAATAAAAACAACAGCAAAATATCACTTTTGGCGTTTTGTAAAGATAGTTAAGATATTGTGTATCAGTCAGTCTAACTATTACTAATTAAGAGTTTTCTCTCTAACTTTGCAGTCGAAAATAAATAATAATTCAAAGTATTTATGACTAATAAGTTTAGAGAGAAATTCTTTTATACCATCCTTACAAACATTGTAAGTGTGTTTGTAATTCTCATCCTGCCTCTATTCTTTGGAGACAATCATATTATTCAATGGTATTATCAGAAAACAAGTATTCTGTTCACATCATACAGAAACGAATGTACGCTCATCGTTCTTATGATTGGAGTTATTCTCTGTCTCTATACCATCAGGAATCATAAGAGAAAAGAAGCAGTGGCTGAGAAAGTTATTCATGAAGCTTTCAATTATCAAGAGATATTGAAGACCAAGGAAAAAGAACGAGAAGAAATCATTCAAGAAACAAAAAAAGCCATAGGAGACTATCTGAGAATAAGTCTTTGCCCCTACATTCAAGAGAACGAAATGGAAAAATTGATTCAAAACATAGATAAGTGGGACAATACCAAAGGCTATATATTGCTTCCTGTTATTACCGATGGAAGACTATCTACATTAGATTTGAGACACATGATATGGAATGTAGGCAAACGACTTGGATGGAATGGAAACAAGTGTGCCACATTCATAAAAGTGTGCTTCCCTATAGAACTTAAAGACCTAGAAATAGAGACAATCCGCCGGAATCTTCGTCAAAGAGGTAATTGTATTATTGACATCGATATACCAGAATGTGGAGATTACAAATTCCATATAAATCATACAAGAAAGTCAAAATTATAAAATTTCTATGTAGCAGTGTAGATTGGTTGCATAGTTAAGCATTATCTTTGCAAATTATTTACTGTAAGCCTATTAGCGACATAGCTAATTTGAAACCCAGTAACAACCCATCTTGAAATCCCCCAAAGACTCCATCTTGGGTTTTTTTATGTGAAATTATTAACAAAAAGAAAAGTTATGAACCGAAACTACAATCGATCCGGTCTCTCTCTTTTTGTTCACAATTAGTAATGAACAAGAGAAGAACACAAAGAGACCTCTAGTGAAAAATGAAATGTATGCGCTCCTTGAGGAAGCCTACAAAGTGTATCAACAAGAGGTATTGCAAGAAGGCAAACTCCACCGTCGTTTTGCCAATGATTTCGCCAATCTACATTCCTACATTGAGATTGAAAGCGAAGCAGAAGCTCAATTACACATCAAAAAAATCACTGCTATTTATGAACTGTTGACAGAGCGTATGGATTTGGTGAAAGAGTACTTTACCAAAGATCAATTCACGCAGGAAGACTGTGAACTAATGCTTCATAGATTCAACACACAAGAGCCTGAAAATTCTCCTTCCACATCCAAGCCACAAGTATTGGGTTACTTCACCGATCAACAAATAGAACTCATTACAGACTTTGCCAATAAGCAAGATCTATTTAAAAAGAAAGTAAGCCAAGAAGAATTTAAAGCCCTATTTGCTGGTACTTTGGAAACACCTCTAATCGCCAATCATAATGGTTTGGTAGCCTGTTTTTTGAATTATCTGAGAGACGAACAATATTTGGTGTATCCTTGGCAGAAAGTGATTGCCGACAAACAAATGATTTGTTCTAAATCTACCGGTAAATCACTTACTCGTGAGAATCTGAAAAATGCACTATCCTCCTTCAAAAGTTCACATGGAGTTAAATATCTCCCCTTTGAAGAATTCATCAAACAACTGAAAGTAAAAGAAGAATAGACAAACAAGCGAAAACAAAAAAGCATACTTCTCATCATACATCTTAAGAGGTATGGTTGCTTGTTATCTGCACTCGAAACAACGACTGTAACTTTGCCGCCGAATCGATTCAAAATTGGTGGTACAAACACCTAGTGTCAAATAAAATAAGGATCAAAAATGGAGAAGCAAAGAATAAATCAAAAGATACTCTGCAAGAGAATGGATGAATTAGAAATGGCTATTAGTGAATTGAACCCACTTGAAGCCAGCGAAATCAATAAACGTCTCTTGAAGATTGAGAATATGTTGTATGCAGCCAAAGATACGCTTACTTCTCAAGAGGCTGCCAACTATATCGGCATTTCTCTTTCGCAACTATATAAGCTCACCTGTAAATCTAAGATTCCATATTACAAGCCGCAAGGAAAGATGGTGTACTTTGCCAAGAAAGAGTTAGATGAATGGATGCGCCAAGACCACTGTCCGGTAATAACTCAGAATAAGCCAATCCAATGAAGTATAACAAAAAGAGTAAAGACTATATGCTGACGGATGACCAACTAAAAGAGTTGCTTGAAAAATCAACCATTCGTGTATCATCAAACAGCAAGACGACTCAAAAACATTCAAAACAAAAAGATGGCAAGGAGAAAAACAAATAATAAACCTGATAATCTGGTGGTGCAGAACAACATCCAAGAAATGCAGATGCTTTTCAATAGCGATTTTTCCGATGCGCAGTTGGAACATTTCTTGAATAAAGGGATGATAAAAGTCTCTGAGAAATTAGAGAAACCGCCACAGATTCTTTGGGTTGGAGATTGCACCATTGCCACCTTTGGTAACTTCAGTGCTTCGACCGGTAAGGCCAAAAGTAAAAAGACATTTAACGTGTCGGCTATGGTTGCAGCTGCACTGATAAATGGTACCGTATTGAATTATCGAGCCTGCTTGCCATCGGGAAAGCGAAAGATTTTCTACTTCGATACCGAGCAAAGCCGTTATCATTGTCGAAATGTCCATGAACGAATCCTCAAACTGGCTGGACTGCCAACCAACACAGATACCGAGAATATCACATTTGTTGGTCTGAGAGAATACACTCCCAGTCTTCGTATAAGTCTAATTGATTATGCACTCAGAAAAAGCGCAGGTTATGGATTGGTTATCATAGACGGACTGAGGGATTTGATGTACGACATCAACAATGCCAAGGAAGCAACCGATGTAATGACTATGCTCATGTCCTGGACTAGCAATTACGACCTGCATATCCATTGCGTACTCCACCTCAATAAGAATGACAGCAATACTCGTGGGCATATTGGAACAGAGTTAGAAAACAAGGCTGAAACGGTATTGATTGTCAGTAAGGACAAGCAGAACACTGATATCAGTGAAGTTCGTCCGATGCACATGCGAGACAAAGAGTTCTATCCATTTGCCTTTCACATCGATAGCAATGCACTTCCTGTTTTGGAAGAAGGCTATCATGTTACGGTGTGTAAACCAAAGGATATGCCCCTCACGTCATTGCCTGAGAATGTTCACAAAGAAGTTTTGGATGAGCTATTCAGTCAACGTACTCCTGAAAAATACGTAGATATGGTAAAAGCCCTAAATGAGTTCTATGCCAAAAAAGGCTATAAAAAAGGGACTAATGCCACGAAAGAATTACTAAAGCTTCTATCAGAGAAATCCATTATTACAAAAGATGACGCAGGCTATCATTACAACCCTGAGATTATCAAAAATGAAACAAGTAAATAACGAGTTTAAGGTTTAAGTTTAATCGGGTATATATATAGTAAACTATACCTATCGCTCAAAAAATATAGCATTATGACAATAGATAAAATAAAAGATATCAGTCTGGTGGAATACCTCACCGATTTGGGTTATCAATCCCACAAGAAGATTGGAAGCAACTATTGGTTCCTATCACCTCTGCATAAAGAAGAAAATCCATCGTTCAAAGTAAACAGCAGTACCAATCTTTGGTATGACTTTGCTTTGGCACGTGGCGGTAACATCATTAACTTGGTTCAACTGCTAAATCCTGATATGACCATGCACCAAGTTCTCGTTGCATTATCTAACTATAGTGAGACAAACCAAAGTCCACAACAAAGTTATCAGCCTTTTACGCATCAAAACATATCCCATAAAGATGATACAAAGATTGATTGCGTAAAGCCAATCAGCAACTGCTATCTTCTCGCTTACATCTATAGCAGAAATATAAATGTAATGGTAGCCTTGAAATATTGTCAAGAGGTTCACTACACCTTGACCAGTGGTAAGAGCTATTACGGAATTGCTTTTCTCAATATGTGTGGTGGCATGGAAGTTCGAAACAAATATGTCAAACGCTGTATCGGCGGTAAAGATATTTCGCTTATCCTACAGACCAACGGTCAACAAACCATGGAGTGTTGTGTTTTTGAAGGCTTCTTTGATTTTTTAGCCTACGAGACCGCTCGGTTGCAACACGATGAGCTGTTGACAATGCCACTCCCAATGGATTGCATCATTCTGAATTCCGTTTCAAATGTTATGAAAGCCCTGGAAGTATTGAATGGTTACGACATTATCCATTGTTATCTGGATAATGATGCAGCAGGTCGTAAAGCTTCCGAAAAACTCAAAGTCGCACTCAATCGAGAGGTTCGTGACCAGTCTCTTCGCTATCTTGACTACAACGATGTAAATGACTACTTATCAAAACACAGCAAATGAATCAAATAGAAATAGAAAAAACGCTGAATGAACTCAAGATTGAACTTCAGCAAATCAAGGAGAGAATCAAGCTGATGGAGTATAAATTCTTTCTCAAAAAACACTACTTGACTATAAAGGAAGTAAGTGATTATACAGGTTATACCCAATCAACCATCTATCATCTTACAGCCAGGAAAAAGATACGTTATCACAAGCCCAATGGTAAAACCATACTTATCAAACGTAAAGATTTGGAAAAATGGATTGAATCCCATCCTATAGAAATTTTGGATGAGCTCCGTACAGAACCCTTTCCTATAAATAAGCCATCAAACTCTAATCAAAATAATATTTCAGATGAATATTGAACAAGCAAAGCGTATCAAGCTAGAGAAATTCCTAATGAAGTTAGGAATGGAACCCGTAAAAACTAATGGCAACCGCCTTTGGTATCACTCCCCCTTCCGCAAAGAAGAAGTGCCCTCATTTATCGTAGATGTGAATAATAATGTTTGGTTTGACCAAGGTACAGATAAAGGTGGAAGTATAATTGAATTGGCCAAGCAACTGTATCAGACAGACATTATGCCATTCCTTTTGGACAAGATAGACGAGGTCGCACCGGCTGTGCCACCAACTAAATTCGATATACTCTCTCTTACTGGACTGGAAGAATCTGTCAAGTTTGTAACCATTAAAGAATTGAAAAGTATCAAGGATATAGCCTACTTTACCTCAAGAAACATAGATATCGCCATTGCCGACAAGTATTGCAAGCAGATTAGCTTTCGCTTCAATGATAGAGACTGTCAGGCTGTTGCTTTTCCCAACATACATGGAGGTTATGAACTGAGAAGTAATATCTATAGTGGGCACATGCTACCATTAGCTATCTCAATTGTTCATATGAATCCAAATGTGATTGCCTCTTCGTGCTGTATTTTCACCGACTTCATCGATTTTCTTTCTTATAAAACCCTTTTGGCACATGGGGAAACAGAGATTCTTGTCGAGAGGTTTGCCGACACATATATTCTAAACTCGCCATCGTTAATAAGCAAGGCCTTGCCCAACCTTAATGCTTACTCCCATATCTATTGTTATCTCAATAATGATAAAACAGGCAGAGCCATTACTGAAACAATTCAAGGTGCATTTGCTGACAGACACGTCGTTGATGCATCAGAAAGATATGCCGATTTCCAAAACGTCAGCACCTATCTCCAGAAAAAGTCGTGGCGAAAGAAATAAATTCATACTCGACACACTCACCATTATTTTATTAAACCCTAAGAATAAAGCTCTTCATTATCGAAGGGCTTTTTTTATGCCTTAATCCCATCTCTTTGAGTATGAAAACAGAGTGTGATTTTATCTATTTACTGAAATGCAGTTAAAAGAACGGTTCAAAAGGTAGCTATGTTTCTTTATACGCAAAAACAGCTATTCCTTTGCAGCAGATTTTTAATAACACAAACACGAAAACAAAGAAATATGAGCGTATTTGGAGTATTTGCCACAGTGCTAACCATCATCTATGTAATCTATTATGCCTGGATGATTGGACGAGATTTGTATGGTAAGAAAGACCAGCAAACCTCCAAACAAGAAACTTTTGAATTTACTACCGAGGAAACAGAGGAAATGATTACAGAAGTCAGAGAGAAAGGTGACGGATTCAGTTTCTCTTCCGACCCTGATGAAAAGGAAACCGAAATTGAAGCTGAAGCTGAAAACCACAACGAGACAATCGAATCTCAAGAAGAAGCGGACGAAAATATTAATGCTCCAACGCAAGCCGACCACGCCATCATCACTTTGTACAAAGAAGGTATGGAAGAAATCAAACCTGAACATTCAAAAGAATTTGAGAGCAGCGAATTTATAACTGCACTCATGAATATTGATACTGTACCAGGCAACCTGCTAAAGACAACAAGGAATGAATTATAAACCAAGTCTTCGATTACTGACCATCGGATTTGCATTGACAGCCGTCCAAAGACTATCAGCCAAGTGCGGAAATGTAGATTACAGTTGGGGCGCAGATGGGTTGGCGCAGGCACACGACTATGTTGTGACCATGATGCTCTACACGCTCTACCTTATTTATGCGGTGTCAGCAATCGTCTCCATCTACTCCGTCATGCAAATCTATATTAAGATGAATGTCGGTGAAGAAGGTGTAACCAAAGATATCATGACACTCATAGGTGCCTGCCTGTTTATGATTGGCGCATCCATCGTTTTTCCAGCCTTCTTTGGCTATCAAATATAAACGCGCAACAAAAACGCAACAAACGAGAACCTAATTAGATAAAAAAACTCAACTGGCCAGACGAGTATATACACAAACCAAAAAAGTTAAGAATGATCCAGAAAATCAAAAACAAATTTATGAGCATGGGAAAGTCTCTTTGCTCTTCTCAGAGAATGAAAACAATGGCCTTGATGTTGGCCGTAGGTATAACAGCAGCTTTCGCCCAGAATGCAGCAGGTGATTACTCTGCTGGTACTACCGCATTGGGTACAGTGACAACAGAAATCGCTAAATACATTCCGTATGTAGTGAAACTTTGTTATGCAATTGCCGGTATCGTGGCGGTTGTGGGCGCAATCTCAGTTTATATAAAAATGAACAATGAAGAGCAGGATGTCAAGAAATCAATCATGATGATTGTTGGTGCTTGTATCTTCTTGGTGGCTGCTGCTCAGGCACTTCCATTGTTCTTCGGCGTAGGCGCATAAAGTTAACAGGAATAAATTATCCTGAGTATTCATTTAAACACATGAACAACGATGACCGAAGAGCAATATCAAGATTATCCTATTTTCAAGGGTTTACAAAAGCCTCTTGAATTTATGGGCGTTCAGGGTCGCTACATCTATTGGGCAGCCGGTGCTATTGGTGGAGCTATTGTCGGTTTCATCTTAGCCTACTGCTTAATTGGATTCGTGGCTGGATTGATAGCACTGGTAGTCTCATTGGGAACCGGGGCAGCCTTCATATTTATGAAACAGAAAAAAGGTCTGCATTCCAAGAAAGAAGACAACGGTGTTTTCATCTATGCCCACTCCAAGAAGGTATAACGTAACTAACAACACAAACACAAAATGAACACAAAGATTCAATTAAACACAAATGTCTAACCCGATGGGCTTCCTACAGGAAAACTTACCTTGTGTAGTTCTTCTGTAGGCAGCCTATCTTTATTTATTCGCTATGACCCATATTTACGTATTCCTTATAATCCTGACATTTTTAGGCAGTTGCAGTGGCTCTGAGAATAAACAGCTCGGAATGCAGGCACAGAATACAGCCACTCATACAAGAGCTCATTGGGAGCAGGCTAAAAAGCCTTTCGTTATCAGCTTTGAAGATGACAAAAACTTCAATGAGCCACTATCATTGGGTGTATATGCTCAGTTGAACGATGCAACTCAAGAAGAGTGTACAGCATTAAGTGGTGTAGTCTTTATCAAAAAAGGGCGTGAGTACGGTTGTGCAGACAGAAACGCTTCGACAACAGACTCTACGGCTTTGGTTTATGCTTGTTTTCCCTACCATAAAGGATTAAAAGTACAGGATACTCTACAGATGAAAGCTCCATTTGAAGATCAACTCTTTGCAACTGAAAGCGAACGAAACTTTACGAACGCAACAAACGTAAAGATGAAGATGCAAAGTTCGATGGCCAAGCTTCGTATTAAAATGGAAAGTGATGATGTACGTGATATACTTAACAGTCTGCAAATATCTGGAGACGAAATCTATACCGAAGGAATGTATAAACCTTATAAAGGATTATGGATTTCAAAAGTTATGAATGGTGGTATAAAAGCCAATAGTCATGATATTCTCTTGAACAATGGCCGTAATTATGATTTCTACCTGATTCCAACGGATGTGAAAGGTGTAGTTAACTTCTTTGCTAAAATCAATGAACGCAATTATGCGGTGAAAGCCACATTGCCTCCATTAGCTGCTGGAAGTTTAACGCAGCTCATTCTAAGAAAAGGGAAAGAGGGTCTGACAATAACAAGTAGTTGGGTGGAAAGCAAACGCCTCTTATTGGAGCCACAACCTATAAATGCGGTAGATACGGTGAAAGTCGGTTACTACTTGCAAAAAGAAGGATATATCAGTAAAAGACCCGATAGCAATTCCATCGCACTGATAATTGATACCGACGGTAAGCATGGAAAAGCCATAGCTTTACAAGATGCCATGGGAAGTTATTGTTTCAGCAAAAAGCCTATAACAAGTAAGATGATGTATCCAACCATAGATGGCAAGCGAAAAGAAGGTGTATTGAATCCAAGTAAAGAAGATGGCATTGAAGAAGAGAACACTATTATCTACAAACCCAAGATGCCATATTCTGAAGGATGTGCCTTGGGTTATCAGCAAGGGGAAGTGCTGACCTATAAACTCCTCACTATTTCCAGTTCAATTATCGATATCATTACTCAGGCACAGACAGGAATAACCTTGCCGAGAAAGAGCATGTTGGAAGAGACACTGAAACAACCAGGAAGCTATGTACCATCGTTGGCCGAAATGGCCAAGTTCTACTATAGCCTCCATCCATTCAAAGGCAAACCTTTAATGGCCTTGGGGCTTAAAGATCCAAAAGGTGAATACCTCACCTCTACCGAGCAGTCGAATACATCATTTTACATGATAGACTTTGACCATGGCATCATTGCAGGAGGATTATCCAAACAATATGCCAAGCTTCAATTGAGATTATTTTATTTATTCTAAAACTCACAAACACAAATACATGAATTTAGTATTAGCAGAAACAATACACGATAAACATGGCTCAAGACGACGTATTACAACGTTACCGGATTCTTTCGATATGGCAATTACATTTGACCAGGATGGTACATGTAAGCTGAATTTTCTGAATCTCGATGGCTCACTCATTATGTCTACTGCTATTGAAACGGACAAGGACATGAAAGAAATTGTACGTCACACAGATAAGAAATCGTTGAAAAGAATTGCCAAGAATCTATTGGCATCCATCAACTATGACATCCTCTACTTCATTGCCACCGGCAGCTATGAAGATGATGATTTGGATGAACTTCCCAATCAGAGCATTTTCGCCGATGGAAATAAGGCAATAAATTTGAACTACATCAAATCAGAATGGCAAACAGATTTTGATATCGAGTGCATTTCCAATATCAGTGTATTCAGAGAGGTGATGCAGAACTCATACATGGGGAAGCCCTCGACTGAAGCAACCCAGTCAAATAATCCAAACAAGAAAAAGTCATGAAACCATTTATCGTCAGCATTAAAATTCCAGGAAAGAGTAAGGCGCATGTAGCCCTTCTTCCAGTATCATTCCGCCTTGTAGCCCATTCACCAGCCAATTCAGATAAAGTCTGTGTTAGCTTTAATGATAAAAGCGGAACTCTTATCTATATCACTCTTTATCCTGAGACAAAAGATTGTAAAGAGTATCTGAAAATCATGTCCGACGACCAGCGAAAGTCGGTTGCTCAACAATTCTGTGATATGATTCGTGATGAAATCTTCGTTTTCTTCGCTTCCAATAAGGATTGTAATGGTGAGTATAAAGAATCAACCAATCTTATGCTTGATGATTGGAGAAGCTATTGGGAGGATTCCCTTGACACCATCATCTTGGATGCGATGTCAGATTGAGATATAAGTTTAAAATATAAAATCAATGACCCTATACGTAATATTATTCTTTTTCGCCCTTCTCGGAGGCATGGCTCTTTCTGTAGCCGCCTTCGGAACGGGTGGCAAACGCAAGAAAATCTTTCAGGATATCTATTTCTCCGTGGAAGATACTAACGGTGTGGGCATAATCTATACCAAAACAGGAGAATACTCAGCAGTGTTGAAACTAACCAATCCGGTTCAAAAGTATTCAGCCAATATTGACAGCTATTATGAGTTTACCCATCTGTTCTCCGCTTTAGTACAGACTTTGGGTGAAGGCTATGCCATCCATAAACAGGATATTTTTACCAGAAAGCAGTTTGAAGCCGATGATGATAGCCCAAAGGAGTTCTTGTCAGAATCCTACTTCCGCTACTTTACAGGTCGTACCTATACGGATAGCGAATGCTACTTAGTCATCACACAGGAAGCTAAGAAAAGCAGACTGTTCTCTTACGATCCAAAGAAGTGGAGAGATTTCTTGGTCAAGATTCGTAAGGTACAAGACCAATTGCGAGATGGTGGCGTTAAAGCCGAGTTCTTGAATAAGAAGCAGACCAATGAATATGTTGACCGCTACTTCGCCATGAACTTTACCGACAAGACTATCTCCATGAGCAATTTCAAGGTTGATGATGAGTGTATAGAGATGGGCGACAAACGCTGTAAAGTATATAGCTTGGTCGATGTGGATTATGCCAACCTACCGGGTATGGTGCGCCCTTTCTCCAATATCGAGGTGAATAACACTTCCATGCCTGTTGATTTGCTTTCTCATATTGATAGCATTCCCGGAGCAGAAACGGTCATCTACAATCAGATGATATTCATGCCCAATCAAAAGCGTGAGTTATCCCTGTTGGATAAGAAGAAAAACCGCCATTCAAGCATTCCAAATCCATCTAATGAAATGGCAGTGGAAGACATCAAACGAGTACAGGAAGTCATCGCCAGAGAAAGCAAACAGCTTGTCTATACCCATTACAATTTGGTCGTATGCACAGACATTGATACGGATATTCAGAAATGTACTAATCATCTTGAAAATCAGTTTGGTCGTATGGGCATCCATATCAGCAAACGTGCCTATAACCAGTTAGAATTGTTCGTGAATTCATTCCCTGGCAACTGCTATGGAATGAGTGAAGATTACGATCGATTCCTAACGTTGAGTGACGCAGCCACTTGTCTTCTCTATAAGGAGAATATCCAGCATAGTGAAGATACACCCTTGAAAATTTGCTACACAGACCGTCAAGGTGTACCCGTGGCGATTGATATTACTGGTAAAGAAGGACGTAACAAGCTGACAGACAATAGTAATTTTTTCTGTTTAGGGCCAAGCGGAAGCGGTAAGTCCTTCCACATGAACAGCGTGGTACGACAACTTTGGGAGCAGAATACCGATGTGGTAATGGTCGATACAGGTAACTCTTATGAAGGACTTTGTGAGTATGTTGGTGGTAAGTATATCAGCTATACCGAAGAAAAGCCGATTACCATGAACCCATTCCGTATCAAGCGAGAAGAGCTCAATGTGGAGAAGACAGGATTCTTGAAGAATCTGATACTGCTCATTTGGAAAGGTTCTCAGGCAACCATCAGCAAGACCGAAGACCGGTTGATAGATCAAGTCATCACCGAATACTACGATGTCTATTTCAATGGATTTGATGGATTCACGCCACCACAACGAGAGGATTTACGACAAAGTCTTTTAGTGGATGATAGAAACAACAATCGCAATCATCAAGAAACGGATGAACAACAAGAGCAACGTATCGACAAAGAGATTGATTCAATAGAGGCAAGACGCAAGGAACTCAAAGTAGAAACCCTTTCGTTCAATACATTCTATGAATACTCGGTGCAACGTATTCCTGATATCTGCCATGAGAACAATTTGACTGGCGTAGATATCTCTACATACCGCTACATGATGAAAGACTTCTATAGAGGTGGTAATCATGACAAGACTCTGAATGAAGACATGGACGGTTCACTGTTCGATGAAACTTTCATTGTATTTGAGATTGATGCTATCAAAGATGATCCATTGCTTTTCCCGATTGTAACACTCATTATCATGGACGTGTTTCTGCAAAAGATGCGTATCAAAAAGAACCGAAAAGTATTGGTTATTGAGGAAGCTTGGAAAGCCATAGCTAGTCCGCTGATGGCTGAGTATATCAAGTATCTCTACAAGACAGCTCGTAAGTTTTGGGCATCCGTGGGCGTGGTAACTCAAGAGATTCAAGACATCATCGGAAGTCCTGTTGTCAAGGAAGCCATCATCAACAATTCAGATGTGGTTATGCTCCTTGACCAAAGCAAGTTTAAGGAACGCTTCGATAATATCAAGGCTATCCTTGGTTTGACCGATGTAGATTGCAAGAAAATCTTCACCATCAATCGCCTGGAGAATAAGTCTGGAAGAAGTTTCTTTCGAGAAGTCTTCATACGTCGAGGAACCACCAGTGGCGTATTTGGTGTAGAAGAACCAAGAGAATGTTATATGACCTATACTACCGAAAGAGCCGAAAAAGAAGCCTTGAAACTCTACAAGAAAGAACTCCATTGTTCACACCAGCAAGCTATCGAAGCTTACTGTAAAGACTGGAATCTTTCAGGCATTGATAAGTCCTTAGCATTCGCACAAAAGGTGAATAATGAAGGTAAAGTGCTGAATCTTACCTAAAGTAGTAATATAGTAATAACGTACAATAGCATATTAGTTGTATAGTAATAACACAAAAACGTAAACTAGCAATGCATAGATTCCTACTCATAGTGGTCCTATTATTGGTTGGCATACAGCGTATGTCAGCCCAATACTATCGTATCAACTACGATACCAAAACCATTGCTGCCATG
>CALNBT010000214.1 GCA_937874345.1 uncultured Prevotella sp. | reverse complement strand
GAGATTACAAATCACGTGCTCTGGCCAACTGAGCTAAAGAGGCGGGTGGGCAAGCTACTTTTATCGCGCCGCTACAACCAATTACCCTTGCTGCGTTCCCGCCCTGGGGGAGTCAAAGGGAGCTGACCGTAAAAGACTTGCCCGTTTATTAGCGGATGCAAAGGTAATAAAATCTATTGAACATCCAACACCTTCGCCAAAAAAAATTATCACTTCGATATCTTTTCAATGATTTTTAACGAATAATATCCCACCCATTCTGAGGAATGTAAGATAATTTGCGTAATTTTGCAGACAATTATGTTGAATATTCTTTCATTGATACAAGTCAAAGCTTTTGCCCGCATCGACGGTGCGCTGCTAGCCCTTCTATGGACGGCCAGCTTTGTTTTGATGATATACTTGCCCCAAAGTATGTTGGGCAGTCTGTTGATTGTTGCCACTCCATTTTTTGTCTTGTGGCGATTGATCAAGTTTCGCACGAATGCACTCGATGGAGTCATCTCTTTCAGACGGGCATTTGCATATGGCTGCTTTACGTTTTTCTATGCTTCGATGCTGTTTGCTGTGGTTCAGTTTCTGTATTTTCAGTTCTTGGACAGCGGTAAGTTTGTCCAGATGCTATTAGATGCATTAAAAATTATCGGTCCCATATACAAGCAAAATGGCATCGATACCGCTGATGCTTACGCTACCTTGGGTATCCTAAGTGGCATGTCGCCCATCGAAAAGGCCTTTACATTCATGATGCAAAATATCTTCATCGGATCGTTTGTCAGTCTGTTTGCTGCCCTCATCGGTGCAAGGCGGGCAAGACATTAATCCTTCGGGGAAACCCTTTGGACAACATATCACAGCGATCTGTGATGATTCAATACCGAAAACAAACAAGTAGCTTTTTGCCGGCTTGTTGCCTTTGCAAGGATCAATCCTCTTTTTGAGACTATCCTGCGAGGCCGAGGCTCAGAGAAAGCTTCTTTCAAATATTTCACTATGGACATATCCGTTGTCATCCCTCTTTATAATGAGGAAGAATCGTTACCTGAACTATACGCATGGATTGAGCGTGTGATGAAACAAAACAACTTCTCTTTTGAAGTAATCTTTATCAACGACGGCTCTACCGACCATTCTTGGGACATTATCCAACAACTGTCTGACCAGTCAGATACCGTGCATGGTATCGGTTTCCGTCGCAACTACGGCAAGAGTGCCGCCTTGTACTGCGGTTTTGCAAAGGCCGAAGGCAATGTTGTGATTACCATGGATGCCGACTTGCAAGACTCTCCCGACGAGATTCCGGGCCTTTACCATATGATTGTTGACGAAGGTTATGACATGGTTTCCGGTTGGAAACAAAAGCGATACGACCCGCTCAGCAAGACTCTTCCTACCAAACTGTTCAATGCAACGGCACGCAAGGTAAGCGGCATCCACAACCTGCACGACTTCAACTGCGGTCTCAAGGCCTATCGCAAGAATGTTGTGAAGAACATTGAGGTTTATGGAGAGATGCACCGATACATCCCCTACCTGGCGAAGAATGCCGGTTTTGAGAAGATTGGTGAGAAAGTTGTGCAACATCGGTCTCGCAAATACGGCTCGTCAAAGTTCGGGTTGAACCGTTTCTTCAACGGATACCTGGATCTCATTACCTTATGGTTCCTCAGCAACTTTGGTAAAAAGCCGATGCATGTCTTTGGATTCATCGGTTCCATCATGTTCTTCATCGGCTTTCTTGCCGTTCTGGCTATCGGTCTTGATAAGATCTACGCATTGGCAAACAATATTCCGCAGCGTCTCATCACCGATTCTCCGTATTTCTATATCTCGCTTACGACAATGTTGATTGGAACCCAGCTGTTTCTAGCCGGATTCCTGGGCGATCTCATCAGCCGAGGGAACCCCAACCGCAACGATTATCAAATAGAAAAGACCATCAGATGAGAAAGATTCTCCGTTGGATGGGCATCGCACTGCTGGTTTCTTCATGCTCGTCCATTGATTGCCAGCTGAACAACCAGGTAATGACCAGCTACCGACTGAAGGGTGACGTGACCAAGCTTGCCGACACCCTGTCCATCACGACAGACATCGACAACGGCAACGACTCGGTGGTACTCAACCGGGCGGTGGGCGTTGACAGCATCACCTTGCCCATCAGCTATGCACACTCGGCCGACGTGTTCTATTTCAAGGTTGCCACGTCCAACCACCAATTTATCGATACGGTAAAAGTCAGCAAACAAGACTATCCCCGCTTCGAATCGGTTGACTGTCCGGCAGCGATCTTCCACAAGATTACCGAGGTCAGCACCACCAATCATGCCATCGACAGTATTGTCATCCACAACGCAAACGTGAATTATGAGTCTTTTAAAGCCAATTTCTATATCTATTTCAAGAAGTATCTGTATTAGTCTGCTGCTGATCTTCGCGATATCCGGAATGGGCCAGAAACGCAAGATTGCCATACCACAGCCTAAAGATACGACACGCTTGTTTCGCCATGTCTCCGTTTCGGTTGACCTGGCAGGCCCCCTGCAGCTCAAATTCTCTGACTACGGACAATACGAGGTGGCTGCCCGTGTCAATCTGCGCGACAAATACTTCCCTGTCATCGAACTGGGCTACGGGCAAGCCGACAGCGAAGACATCAATACCAAACTGCATTATACCTCGAAGGCTCCCTACGGACGCCTTGGTATGGACTTCAATATCCTCAAGAACAAACACGATGATTATCGTCTGTATGCGGGATTCCGCTACGGGTATACCAACTTTAAATATTCGGTTTCACATCCCGGTCTTACCGATCCGGTATGGGGAACCACGATTCCATACGCACTGAACGACATTCCCTGGCAGGCCCATTGGCTTGAGGGCGTGTTTGGCGTGGAAGCCAAGATCTGGGGTCCCTTCCATCTGGGATGGAGCATCAGATACAAACGGATGCTCACGCAAACAAAGAACCCATCGGGCGATGCCTGGTACATTTCGGGATATGGCCGAAACGGCGGCACCCGGTTTGGCGGTACATTCAACGTGATTATAGAGATTTAGAGATTGCAGCGGTCTATCGACCTGCAAGTCTCATTCGCCCTCACTAACCTAATATTATTATGATGCAGCAAGATAACCAAAATACTCAAGAGCACGCCAGCTCGTCTGCCTTTCGGGGTGTCAAGGGAGGTCTCAAGATTGCCTTCCTGGTATTTCTCGTTGTCGGTACGGTTTTCATTCTTCGCAAACAGCAGACAATGCCTTACCAGCACTTTTCGGGACAAGTCTTCGGCACCCTCTACAATATCACGTACCAGTCGGACCAGAACCTCGAACAGGACATCCTTGACCAGCTTGAAAAGGTAGACATGACGTTCTCTACCTTCAAGCCACAGTCGATCATCTCCAGAATCAACCGCAACGAAAACGTGAAGACCAACCAGATGTTCAACGAGGTGTTTGACCTGTCCGAAGATGTTTCGCGCGAAAGCGATGGCGCCTTCGATATCACTGTTGCCCCATTGGTCAACGTATGGGGCTTCGGTTTCAAGACGGGCGAGAATCCTACACCACAGGTCATCGACAGTTTGAAGAGCTTTGTTGGTTTTCACAAGGTGCATCTGATAAAGAACATTGTCAAGAAAGACGATCCGCGTACCATGCTCGACTGCTCGGCCGTGGCCAAAGGATATGGAAGTGATGCCGTGGCGCAGGTGCTTCGCGCCAAAGGGGTGCAAAACTTTATGGTCGAGATTGGCGGCGAGATTGTGGTCAGCGGCAACAACGAACACAAAGAACCCTGGAAGATTGGTGTA
This sequence comes from uncultured Prevotella sp., assembly GCA_937874345.1. Lineage (GTDB taxonomy): Bacteria > Bacteroidota > Bacteroidia > Bacteroidales > Bacteroidaceae > Prevotella. The sequence continues at coordinate 13,890 of CALNBT010000214.1, read as the reverse complement.
ACCAAACCCACAGACGACTCTACTCAGACCTCGGGCGAGCTGCAGACGGTACTCAAAATGACCGATATCGGCATGGCCACCAGCGGCAACTACCGTAAGTTCTATTACAAAAACGGCAGGAAATACGCACATACCATCGACCCAAAGACAGGTTATCCCGTACAGCATAATATCCTCTCGGCCACAGTTTTGGCCAAGACCTGTGCCAAAGCTGATGCCTATGCCACTGCTTTCATGGTGTTGGGACTTGAAAAAACGCAACAGGTGCTGGAACGACATCCCGAACTGATGGCCTATCTTATCTACACAGACGAGCAAGGGCACCACCAGATTTGGTACTCGAAAGCACTGAAACAAAAGATGACACCATGAAACCCGATGCCAAACTTCTGACACTCCCTCTTTTCCAAGGACTCAGCCAGCAAGACTTGTGGCACATCATGGAGACAACGCCCATGACGTTTCTATCACACAACACGCTACAGCCTATCGCCAACGAAAACGAACGCTGCGACCGTTTGATCTTTCTACTCGACGGCACGGTGAACATAATCACTTTTGCCCACGACCACAGCTATCGACTCACAGAAGAACTGCAGTCGCCACGTGCCATTGAACCCGAGCATCTCTTCGGATTGCATCAGCGTTTTATGAGCAAATACACTGCCCAAGGCAAATGCAACACGATGTCCATCAGCAAGTCGGACATTGTGCGGCTAACCGAGCGATACGATATTTTCCGTATCAACCTCCAAAACATTCTCTCTACCCAGATACAACGGTTGCAACAAAGGCCGTGGCACCCCTCACCTACCAACCTGCAGGAGCGCATCGTACGGTTTTTCTTCGACCACTGTACACACCCTGCTGGCAAGAAAGACTTTGTCATCAAGATGTCGCAACTGGCAACCGAGCTCAACGACACCCGACTCAATGTGTCGGCAGCCCTCAACGCACTGGAGAACAAACAACTGATAACGCTTACCCGCGGGCACATCACCATACCGGCCTTAGAACGATTGAAATAGAGCAAACAACTGAAATAAAATCTTACTACAAAGCAACACAATGTTATGAGACGAAAACAACTTAAACAAAATCTATTGTTTTTACTGGTGACAATACTCACATTGTCGCAACAAGTACAGGCACAACAACTGTCGAATTCAAAGAATAAAGAACGTAACATCACGATTTTCGGACGGGTAACCGACTCGTTCACCAACCTTAGTGTCTCGAAAGCCAAGCTTACCTTGATGAGATCGGACAGTACCGTGATCGATACCTGCAGCACGTACACATGGAATACGCAGGCCGTGCACCCCGATGCCTACTTCTATATGCAAAACAAGTTGGCCGAGGGCACCTATATCTTCAAGATAGAGCATCCCGACTATCAAACCACCTATATCAATCGTGACGTGGTATTCAAGGGACGCAGCACCCGTTTCGACGTGGACGACCTGCCCATTAAGCGCAAAGGCATGCAAGACAAAGAGCATATGCTGCAAGAAGTGGTGGTAAAAAGCACCAAGATACAGATGGTGATGAAAGGCGACACCATCGTCTTCAATGCCGATGCCTTCAACCTTCCCGAAGGCAGCATGCTCGATGCCCTCATCCGTCAGCTGCCCGGTGCCACCCTCAACAGCAATGGCGAGATCTTCATCAACGGACGAAAGCTGGACTACCTTACCCTCAACGGCAAGGATTTCTTCAAAGGAGACAATAAGGCGCTCATCGAAAACCTGCCCAACTACACGGTCAAAGACCTCAAAGTGTTCGAGAAAAGCACCGACAAGAGCCAGGCCATGGGCATGGATGTAGAGAAGAAAGACTATGTGATGGACATTCAATTGAAAAAACAATACGAGAAAAACTTCATTACGAATGTTGATGCAGCTGTTGGAACCAACGGCCGGTATGGTGACAAGCTGTTTAGCTTGTATTTCAATCCAAGGGTACAGATGTCGGTGTTCGCCAATCTCAACAACATCAACGAGGACCGCAAGCCCGGAGAGAAGGGCGACTGGGACCCGACAAAATTACCCAATGGGCAGTTGGCCCAGAAAACCGTTGGTATGAATGCGGCGGTGAGCAACGAAAAGAACACGATAACCAATAATGTATCATCCAGTTTCTCATGGCGCGACACACACAACACCAATCAAACGGCGTCCGAATCGTTCTTAAATCAGGGCAACAGTTTCGGGCGGAGTATCTCTGACGACCGATCCAAGAACAGCGTTTTTAATTTAAATAACGCGCTGAGAATAACCAAACCGTTTTTTCTCAACTTCAGAACCGACATATCTTACAACAAGTTCAACAACCAAGGCATGAACCGTTCGGCTACTTTCAATGCCAATCCGGCTTCCATAGGCACAACAGAGGCCATCCTCGACACGATGTTTGCCAATCCGTTGGGCCGGCGTGGACGCGAGATAGGCGTTAACCGGCAGTTCTCGCAGTCGTTGGGAACAGGGCACTCGTTCAACGGCTGGGGAAGTTTTTATATCGGTAAAGAACTGAAATCGGGTGATAACCTTTCCTTCTTTGGAAACGGTCGATATGAGAACAACGTCAACGCGCTGTTCAGCAAATACCAATTGGCCTATCTGCAAGGCACCACAGCCAACGACTACCGCGACCGTTACGACGACACACCGTCGCATTCGTATAACTATGGGTTCGGAGCAAACTATGGATTCAAATTGTCGAACGGCATGACCCTCATCTCGAGTTATCGGTATGCACAGGAAGGAAGCTATCGCAACAATTCGAAATACAGGCTCGACCGGCTCGAAGAATGGCAGAAAGAAGACCATGGCATTGGCAGTTTGCCCTCGTCACGCGACTCGTTGCTGCGGGCAATGGACCTCAACAACAGCTATTCGGGGCATTATATAAGCAAAGATCATATCATCAGCCCGGGACTGAATTATTCTACAACAAAGGATAAAAACCGATTTTATCTATACATCGGCATCCCTATCACCTATAAAAGCGAACGATTGGACTACCGAAGTCATGACCTCAACACACAGGTCAACCTGAACAACTGGCTGCTCGGTTACTATGCCAATGTTGGATGCACATTCAACGAATATAATATATGGCTCTACAGCAACATGGATACGAATACACCCAACGTCTATTCGATGGTCGACCGGCGCGACGATGCCAACCCGCTGGCCGTCTCTCTGGGCAACCCTAACCTGAAGAATACAACAAGCTACGAAACATACTTGAGGTTCAGCGATAACCACAACCGTCGATTCCGGCTGCCGACTATCAACATCAATATTGGAGCTCGACAAAACGATGTGGCCAACGGCTTTACCTACGACCCCGCAACAGGTGTATACACCTACAAACCCGAGAACGTGAACGGTAACTGGTGGACCAGTATCAGCATCAACTACACCTGTCCGATAGATAGTGCGAAGTACTGGACCATCGAAAACAACCTGAACTACAACTACAACCACAACGTAGACCTTACGGCAGTAAAGGGCAACACCTCGAGTGTCTTGAGTAAAGTAAACAACCACTGGCTCACAGATAACCTGTCGTTGAACTACCAAAAAGAAGGTCTGCGGTGCAGTTTGACAGGCCGTCTGGGCATGCGTAGCGTCAACAGCAAACGCGAAAACTTTGTAGCCATCAACACCTACGAATACAATTACGGTATTGTAGGGTCCTATCGCTTCAAGTTCGGGCTCGAAACAGGCATGGATCTCAAGATGTTCAGCCGTCGCGGCTATGATGACCCGTCGTTCAATACCAACGATTTGGTGGCGAATGCCTATATCAGTCAGTCGTTCCTAAAAGGAAAACTCGCCGCCAAACTCGAGACTTACGATCTTTTCCAACAACTCAAGAGCGTATCCTATGAAGTCAACGGACAGGGAAAGACCGAAACCCGATTCAATACCATCCCCCACTACGTTATGCTCCATCTGATATACAAACTCAATATCAGCGGGAAAAAGTAAAAAACGAAACAAGGGCAGACTCAGAAGGCGAATGTCACCTACCTTTGCGAGGGGCAGCATCATAAACAAACGATAGCCCTCTCGCAGCCGGGCCCAGACAATCTTGGCCATATTGAAGTGCAATATGGCCAAGATTGTTTGGCAATGTACCGCATATTGCCCATCAATAGCATGCAACATAAATAATGGGTTCTACCAATGACCACTTTCATTTTTAACAACCCACCTTCACCTTCAACGTGGGTAATCACCCAAAATGCCAGCCCGCCTTCTTCTATTCATCATACAAAAAAAGCTAAACGATGAAAAAAGTGTATTTACAATAAGGTGTCTCTGATATTTTTCGTATTTTTGCAATGGAGAAGAAGATGAGAAAGAGAAGTATGGATGAAAATAAGATTGAGAAAGTGAACCGCGACAATATTTTTTTTACCGCCTACGGTACACCGCACGACACGGTGCCGTTCGACCGTATACGCTTTGAAGATTATGAAGAAGCGTTTATGGAAGGCATCAGGCGCGATGATGAGAGTATCGAGAAACTCATCAACGACCCCGAAGAACCGACGTTTGAAAACACCATTGCCCGCGTGGACATCTCAAAAGGCGAACATTATTACGATCTGCTCGACCGCGTGTCGAACGTATTCTCGTGTATGATGTCGGCTGAGACCAGCGACGAGATGGATGCCCTGGCTCAGAAACTGAGCCCGATTCTCACCCAGCATGCCAATGACGTGACGCTGAACAAGGCGCTGTTCGAACGCATCAAATACGTTTACGAGCACCATCGTGAGCTGACACCCGAAGAACAGATGCTGCTTGACAAAAGTTACGACGGCTTTGTGCGCAGCGGTGCTTTGCTCGACGAAGCCGGCAAGGACCAGTTGCGCAAGCTCACCGAAGAGGCTGGCATGCTGTCATTGCAGTTCTCGCAGAACCTGTTGAAGGAAAATAAAGCCTACACCCTGCACCTCACCGAAGAAGAAGCTCTCGATGGTCTGCCCCAGACGGCCATCGATGCCGCTGCACAGGCTGCCCGCGAGCAGAACCTCGAGGGATGGGTCTTCACACTCGATTTCCCCAGCTACTCACCATTCATCACTTACGCTACTCGTCGCGACCTGCGCGAGCAGATGTTTATGGCACGCAACACCGTTTGTACCCACGACAACACCGAGAACAACCTGGCTATCTGCCAGCGATTGGTGAACCTTCGTCGCGAAATGGCACAGTTGCTGGGCTTTGAAACCTACGCCGACTATGTGTTGAAACATCGGATGGCATCGAATGTTGACAACGTGTACAAACTGCTCAACGACCTGATTGACGCATACAAGCCTACGGCTGAATCTGAGAAGCAGGCACTTCAGGAGATTGCGACACGGCTCGAGGGCGAAGACTTCAAGATGATGCCGTGGGACACCGCCTTCTACAGTCACAAGCTGCAGATGGAAAAATATAACCTGGATGCCGAGATGCTCAGACCCTATTTCCAGTTGTCGAACGTCATCAAAGGCGTGTTCGGACTGGCAACCAAACTGTATGGCATCACCTTCCGGGAGAACAATGACATTCCCGTTTACCACCCCGACGTAAAAGCCTACGAGGTATTCGACCGCGACGGATCGTACCTGGCTGTACTCTATGCCGATTTTCACCCCCGTCGCGGAAAACAGGGCGGCGCCTGGATGACTGAATTCCAGGGACAGTGGATCGACCGCAAGGGCAACAACGTTCGCCCGCATGCATCATTGGTGATGAACTTCACCAAGCCTACCGACGATAAACCGGCATTGCTGACGCTGGGCGAGGTAGAAACGTTCCTACACGAGTTTGGACACTCGCTGCACGGCATGTTTGCCAACACCCGCTTTGAAAGTCTGTCGGGTACCAATGTCTGGTGGGATTTTGTCGAACTGCCGTCACAGTTCATGGAGAACTATGCCGTTGAGCGCGACTTCCTGCGCACCTTTGCCTTCCATTACGAAACAGGCGAGGTGATTCCCGACGAGCTCATCGACCGCATTATCCGCAGCCGCAACTTCATGGCGGGCATGGCCTGCCTCAGACAGGTGAGCTTCGGATTGCTCGACATGGCCTATTACACCAAGAAAGATGCCTTCAGCGAAGACATCATCCCCTTTGAAAAGAAAGCGTGGGAGAAGGCTATCCTGGGCAAGCAACTGCCCGATACCTGCATGACGGTACAATTTTCGCACATCATGGCTGGCGGTTATGCCGCCGGTTACTATAGTTACAAATGGGCCGAAGTGCTGGAGGCCGATGCATTCAGCATGTTCAAGCAGAATGGTATCTTCGACCAAGAGACGGCTCAACGCTTTCGCGACAACATCCTGTCAAAGGGTGGTACCGAACATCCTATGACACTGTACAAACGGTTCCGCGGTCAGGAGCCTACCATCGATGCCTTGCTCATGCGCAACGGCATCGATCGAGAGAACAATGTGCCCAATAAGTCAAGTAACCTATGAGCCCAATGAGCAAGATAGACCCAATGAGCACGATAAGCCATTCATAAAAGCAATGACCAACAACGATAAGCAACATCTTTTGGACCTGCGGTATCTGCGCATGGCACGGATATGGTCGGAGAACTCTTACTGCACACGTCGCCATGTAGGCGCCCTGGTGGTGAAAGACAAGATGATTATCAGCGACGGGTACAACGGCACGCCCAGCGGCTTTCCCAATATCTGCGAAGACGAGAACGGCATTACCTACCCCTACGTGCTGCATGCCGAGGCCAACGCCATTACCAAACTGGCCCGCAGTTCGAACAACAGCGATGGCTCAACACTATACGTCACGGCATCACCCTGCATCGAATGCGCCAAACTGATTATCCAAGCCGGCATCAAACGTGTGGTGTATGGTGAGAAATACCGCCTGGAAGACGGAATCCGACTCCTTGAAAGAGCTAATATAGAAGTAATATACTTAAATCCCAACGAGAATGAATCCAAATAAGTCGAATCGTTTTATGCCCCTGATGATGGCATTGTGCGTGATCATCGGCATCGTTATAGGGTCGTTTTATTCGAACCACTTCTCCGGTAACCGATTGAATATCATCAATACCGGAAGCAACAGGATCAATAACCTGCTGCACATCATCAGCGACCAATATGTTGACGAGGTTAATCTCGATTCGCTGGTTGAAGGCGCCATGCCAAAGATCTTGGCAGAATTGGACCCGCACAGCGTTTATATCAGCGCGAAGGATGTTCAGGCGGCCAACCAGGATTTACAAGGTTCGTTCTCGGGTGTGGGTATAGAATTCACCATTCGCCAGGACACCATCCACGTGCAGAACGTGATACAAAATGGTCCTGCCGAGCAGGCGGGCATCATTGCCGGTGATAAGATTGTGTCGGTAGACAACAAGCCCTTCGTGGGAAAGGTGGTTACCAACGAGGAAGCGATGAAACGCCTCAAGGGACAGAAGAACACCAAGGTAAGAATCGGTGTGCTGCGTTATGGGCAGCCGAAACAGTTGTTCTTTAATGTGACGCGCGGAGACATCCCATTGAAGAGTGTATCGGCTGCTTACATGCTGGACGACACCACAGGCTATGTTCGCATCAAGAGCTTCGGCGAGACAACCTACGCAGAGTTGCTGGTCGCTTTTGCCAAGTTAGGCCAATATCAGTTCAAGAACCTGGTTATCGATTTGCGCGACAATACAGGTGGATACCTGCAGTCGGCCGTGCAGATTGCCAACGAGTTCCTACCCAAAAACAAACTCATCGTCTATACAGAGGGACGCAAGTCGCCTAGACAGAACTTCATCTCTGACGGTCATGGCAGCTACAAGCACATGCCACTGGTAATCCTCATCAACGAAGGTTCGGCCTCTGCCAGCGAGATTCTTGCCGGTGCCATGCAGGATAACGACCGTGCGACCATCATTGGTCGCCGTTCGTTCGGAAAAGGTCTGGTACAGAAGCAGATCGGATTCTCTGACGGCAGCATGATCCGCCTCACCATCGCACGTTATTACACCCCATCGGGACGTTGTATCCAGAAACCTTACCAGACGGGTGAAGATCCCAACTACGCACAAGATCTGATGTCTCGCTATCAGCATGGTGAATTCTTCTCACAAGACTCAATCAAGCATGGCGGTCCGGCTTACCATACCACCATCGGACGTGTTGTCTATGGCGGTGGCGGTATCACGCCTGATATCTTCGTTCCCGAGGATACGATCAACTTCACCTCTTATTACAAGAAAGCCAGCATGAGCGGTTTAATCTTCCAGTTTGCATTCTCGTATACCGACGACAATCGTCTGAAGCTGAATAACTTCAAGGAAATGGAAGAGATGCAGGATTATCTGGAGAAGCAGAACACCGTTGAACAATTCGTCAACTATGCTGATCAGCACGGGCTGCGGCGTCGAAACCTGATGATTCGCAAATCGTATAATCTGCTCGACCAGTACATTAACAGTCGTATTATCTACAACATGCTCAACGAAGAAGCATGGCTGCAATTTATCAATCAGAACGATCCAACAGTACTGAAAGCACTTGAGGTGTTCAATAAAAACGAAGCCTTCCCGAAGGCTCCAGCACCGCAAAAGCTGATAAACAAGAAAAAATAATAATGATAGATGGCACACGTAACCTGTTGGTTCGTGTGCCATCATGATTTGAGCACGATGGATAAGAACGTACTACGCAAGATCATACGCGACCGCAAGCATGGTTATACCCCGCAACAATTGCAACAGCTATCGGATGACATCACAAATGCCCTGCTAGCCCATCCCCGTATTCAAGCGGCCCACACCATCCTATTGTATGCTTCGATGGCCGACGAGGTGAAAACGGGCCGTCTCATCAAGCTGTTGTTGGAACAAGGTAAAACCATACTGCTGCCCGTTGTGGTTGACGATCATCACATGAAGATCTGCCACTATTCGCATGATAGTGAGATGACGACCAGTTCGTACGGCATTCAGGAGCCACAGGAAGAAGCCTTCACCCGATACGACGAGATAGACGTTGTCATTGTTCCGGGGTTGGCCTTCGATCTTCAGAACCATCGACTGGGCCGCGGAAAAGGCTATTATGACCATTTCTTGTCAGAAACCCCGAACATTTATAAGATCGGTATTTGTTTTCCGTTCCAAATCGTGGACCTTGTACCCACCGATGACCATGATATCCCCATGGACGAGGTGGTGTATGAAGACAGAAAACATTGAAGATTGTAACAAACCATCCCCTTGTATGGTTCTGTTTCAAAAAGACTTTCTAATATAACTTGATATCACTGATAACCATTGAGCCAACAAAATCGTTGAGGCGCTTTACCAATTGGGTGCGCATCATCGAAAGATCCTGGCGCAAGGCCGGATTGTTGATCTTCACAAACAAGGTCTGATTCTTTATAAACCGTTCGGTTGTATAACTGTTTACGGTTGCTCCGACCACCTGTGGCCAGGCATCAATAAGACGATGCTGCAACAATGGGGTCTCAAGACCTTCGTCGCGCAAAAACTTTTGCAGGACATCATCGAGGGGCTGTACCTTTCGTCTAAACATCACCAACATCCTTTCCAAGAAGTTCTTCAATTGATGAGAGCTGCGGACCATCGACATCCGAAGTCAATTTCGACAGCATCGAGTCATTCGGCACAGACACTCCGTCCTTAACCGCCATGCGTTCGGTCAGCTCTCCGTTCTCAACCACAAACATCTTGTAATCTACCGCATGATTGCGAAGAATCCTATCTAGGTGGTCGCGGTTGGTATCGGTCATGAAGATCTGCCCATATTCGGCTCCGGCAACCATGTCCACGATGCGTTCTACGCGCGAGGCATCGAGCTTGTCGAAGATATCGTCGAGCAACAGCAATGGTGTGGTTGCCGATGGCGTTCGTTTGAGGAAATCAAACTGCGCCAACTTCAAGGCCAAGGCATATGTCTTGCTCTGTCCCTGGCTTCCTTCGCGTTTCATTTGATAGCCCCCGATCATCATCTCCAGGTCGTCGCGGTGAACGCCATGCAGCGAATAGCCCACCGCTCTGTCCTTGTATCGGTCGCGGTGGATGACATCGAACAACGGTCCGCGCTGGCAATGAGAGATATATTGCAGTGAAACCGTCTCATGCAATCCAGAGATACGGTCGTATATCGATTGGAAAACCGGTACAAACTCCTGCACAAACCGGTCGCGCTTGCAATAGAGCGCTTCGCCTTGCACAGCCATCTCCTGTTCAAGAATATCCATCAACGAATCATCAGGTTCCTGATCCTGTTTCAACAAGGCATTACGCTGGGTCAGCGCCTTGTTGTAGCGTGTCAGATGGTCCATATAGGTTCGGTCCAACTGTGCGATGACCAGATCCAGAAAACGGCGACGCTCCTCGCTGCCCCCTTCGATCAATAGGATGTCGGCAGGAGAAACAAAGATCAATGGAATGAGTCCGATGTGCTCCGACAACCGTCGGTATTCCTTCTTATTACGCTTGAACTGCTTCTTATGGCCCCGTTTCATCCCGCAATAGATCCGTTCTTCGTCATCCAAATCGTTGAGATACAGACCGTCGAGTACAAAAAAATCCTGTTCGTGCGTGATGACTTGCGAATCGATTGGATGAAAGGCACTGCGACAGAAAGATAGATAATACACCGCATCCAACAGGTTGGTCTTTCCCTCGCCATTGTGCCCAATGAGGCAGTTTAGCTTTGGCGAAAACGAAAGGTCGGCAGCCCGGATATTCTTGTAGTTGAGTATCGAAATCTTCTTGAGTATCATAAAAATTATGGTCCAGCCCACCTTGCTACGTGGCACAGACTACTGCAAAGTTACGCCTTTTGGGAAGCAAAAACGAAAAAAGTGAAGAATTAATTTTACTATCTGAGATAATTGCGTTAATTTTGCAAAGCATATCACCTTGAAGGCACAACATCCTTTGGAGCCGACAGGCGAATCATCGAAAACAACAAAAAATTCAATAAATAGAATGGCAAATAAAAAAGTGAAGGGAGCAACCGAATCGAACAATGCCCTCAACCAATCACAAGCTTTCTTTGAAAAGAACCGGAAGGCTGTCATCATCGCAATTGTAGCAATTATCGTTCTTGTTGCAGGGTTTTTCTTGTACAAGGCTTATGTCTTTAATCCTCGTGCAGACAAGGCCAGCACAGAATTAGGAAAGGGTCAGCAGTATTTTGACGCAGGCGATTACGACAGAGCGCTGAACGGAGACAAAGTTGACTATGCAGGCTTTCTGAAGATTGCCAGCGATTACAGCAGCACGAATGCTGGTAACCTGGCTAACCTGTATGCAGGATTGTGCTATGCCAACATGGACAAATGGACAGAGGCTGTGAAATACCTAGGCAAATTTGAAACAGAAGACGATGCTATGATCAGTCCTGCGGCTTTGGCTGCCCTTGGAAATGCTGATGCACACATCAACAAACTGGACGATGCTGTCAAGAACTTGAAGGCAGCTGCCAAGAAAGCAGACAAGAGAGCTGAAGGCGGTGTGAACTATAGCTTCTCTCCAACTTACCTCTTGCAGGCTGGCGAGATTTTGGAAAGCCAGAACAAGAAAGCTGATGCACTGGAGATTTACCAGAACATTAAAAAGAAATATGTCAATGCAGCGATCGTTCAGAGCAACGAGATAGATGCATACATCGAACGCGCTTCAAGATAAAGAAATGTCAACCGAATTACACCTCACAGACGATTATTCATCCACAGTTCCTGATGCCAGCAACATGTGCTTTGGCATCGTAGTATCTGAGTGGAATACTGACATTACGCACGCCTTGCTCGATGGTTGTGTTTCCACCCTGATGAAGCATGGAACCCTTACCGAGAACATCCATATCAAGCGTGTTCCGGGAAGCTTCGAGCTGACTTATGGTGCACACCAGATGATGCTCAATGGCGGATACGATGCAGTGATTATTCTGGGATGCGTGATTCAGGGAGAGACTCCTCATTTTGACTATATCTGCCAAGGCGTTACCTACGGCATCTCCAGACTGAACACCATCAGTGAGATACCTATCGTCTTCGGATTGCTTACCACAAACGACCTGCAACAGGCCAAAGACAGAAGCGGCGGCCGCTTAGGCAACAAAGGCAGCGATTGTGCAGTAGTAGCGATTCAGATGGCCAAATTTTAAAAGACAACAGTAACCCTTGCCTACACCGAGCAAGTGCAGGGTTCAGTTTTTCGATCCAACAGGCGATATGCGCTGCATTTCTCGAAAAACAAATGGGATAAGGCTCAGAAACAATGCAATCTTTCGCAGCCATCGATTTTGAAACTGCCAACGGTTATCGTACCAGTGTGTGCAGTGTAGGTGTGGTGATAGTAGAGAATGGTGAATTAACCGATTCGTACTATCACCTCATCCGTCCTTACCCCAACTATTATTATCCACATAACATTGCCATTCACGGCATTACGGCAAGGGATACCAACCAAGAACCCCCTTTTCCCGAGGTGTGGGCCGAGATTGCACCGAAGATCAGACACTTGCCATTGGTGGCGCACAACAAGGCTTTTGACGAGAACTGTCTGAAGGCCTGCTTCGCTGCTTACGACATGGAATATCCCGACTATCCGTTTTACTGTACGCTGGTGGCATCGCGCAGGACGTTCAGAAACCACGAAATTCCCAACCATCAGTTGCAAACGGTGGCTTCGTATTTCGGATTTGACCTGAAGAATCATCACAACGCCTTGGCCGATGCGGAAGCCTGTGCCGTGATTGCACTCAATATCTTGTAAGGGCCGCTTCCTCTGGCCCATGAAAGGAGCGATTTTGCCAAAGGTCCTTAGCTCGCTATAGCAACAAACCAAGCTAACATTCCAGGGAGAAAAGTCATCCCACCATACAACAACTTAAAAAAAACAACAGAAAATATGAAACTTTACCAACTGCTACAAGTGTACGAATTTGACGAGATCATGCCCGTCATCAATGATATGTTTCCCGGGACCAGCAAATTTCGCGACCAACTGAAAATGGCTTACGAAATGCTGATGACCATGAGACCCGTCGAATCGAAGAAAACCATCCAATACAAGATTATGCCTGGCGACATGCCTAGTCACTCTTTCGTGGGAGCCGAAGACAACCAGTTTGATGCCCCTTGGGATGTATTGCTGGGCAAAGACGTGTCCCGCAGTCAAGGCGTCGACCTGAGCGATGTCGAGCTTGCCGCCAACGTGCTGGTCAACCTCTGTCTGTTGGGCCGTTCTCCCAAGAGCTTCGAAAAAGCCCATCAGGATTTGATGCGCGGATAACAACATTTGATGCGTGGATAAACACACGCACACCCACAAATGAATAAGCCTCATCCGACTCTCGTAGAAGAGTCAGGTGAGGCTTTCATTTGAATGGTTTATGTTATATGTTTATTTAACGTTCAACCTGACACCTATTTGCAGATTGAAGTTAACCGGTTTGTACTTAAAAAAGTTTTGAGTGGCGCTGCCATTGTCAGGATAATACTTCACGCCCGGCTCGATATACGCTCCGAAAAAAGGCGTAACATTGTATTGCAAGCCCAGGGCCGAACCAATCGAGAATTGCAAGCGGTCTTTCTGCATGTCGTAATTAATACCTTCCTTCACCGTCTGCGCCTTCACATTGATATCCATCTGTCCGCCTCCGCTGATATACGTAGACAACTTTTTGTTGCCCCACATCTTCCATTGTATGTTCACGGGTACTCCGATATAATGCAAGCTCTGACGACGCATCAAGCTGTAATCGGGCAACACCTGTGTAAAGTCGGACACCAATTTGGTATACACCAAGCCGGTACTTACCGACCAACAGTCGTTGAGGGTATAACCTGCCGTCAATCCAAACGAGATGGGCTG
>CALNBT010000213.1 GCA_937874345.1 uncultured Prevotella sp. | reverse complement strand
GCCGCTTATTTTTTATCGAATGACAATCCCGCATCATTGGTTCATAACCAATCTTCCATGAATTGCGTCTTTCTTCCAAGTTCAATCCATCAGACAGGCGTCCAATTGTTCTGTAATGGCATCCTTATCCAGATTTTGACCAATAAACACTAATTTCTGCATTCGGTCACCATATTTTTCATCCCAATCACGGCGCAATCCAGGATTTTCATCCATCATCTTTTTTAATTCTTCTGCTGGCATCGTAGCATACCACTGGCCAGCATCACGAATTTGCACTTGTTTTCCAGCCTGTTCAAAAACATAACACATATCTTTTTCGTCACCGAAATAACAAATTCCCTTGCATCGGATGACGTTCTTTGGCCATTTACGGGCAACAAAATCATCAAAAAGGCCTAAATCCAAGGCTTTTCGCCGTTGATACACAAACGTCTGAATATTATATTCTAAAGCTTCACCGCTTTCTTCGTTCTCTATATCAACATCTTCTTCAATGGCTGCAATCCATGCGGCTGATGTTGCAACTTTATCGAAGTCGAACAAATGCGTATTGATAATCTTGTCTAAATCGATATTTCCGTAATCGCATTCCAAAATTTGAGCATGTGGCTGAAGAGTCCTTATTATTGCTTTTACCTTTCCCAATTCCTCTGGTGTTACTTCAGAAGCTTTATTTATCAGAATAATATTGCAGAATTCTATTTGCTGGATGACCAAACTTTCCAAATCGTCTTCCTCTAAATGATCTTTCAACAAGTCATTCCCATTAGAAAATTCATCACGCATACGCATCGCATCCACAACTGTAACAATTGCATCGAGCTTTGCTATGCCATTTTTGGCATATTGAGGAGAGGCAATGGGATATGCACTGATGGTTTGGGCTATAGGTGCAGGCTCGCAAATACCACTGGCTTCAATTACGATATAATCAAATTTACCGACATTGGCAATATCACTCAGCTGTTGAACCAAATCCATCTTTAATGTGCAACAGATACATCCGTTCTGTAATGCAACCAAACTGTCATCACTTTGGTCAACTATTCCACCTTTTTCTATAAGGCTGGCATCAATATTTACCTCACCAATATCATTAACAATAACCGCAAACTTTATTCCACGCTTGTTTGATAATATTCTATTTACTAATGTCGTTTTACCACTACCCAAATAACCAGTAAGTAACAGGACGGGTATTTCTGGAATCTTTTTCATATTTCTTTATTTATCCTTGTACAAACTTACACAATTTTCCTGATTTTCTTTCCAAATCTAGAAAAAACCTTTTTATATCAATAATTCTTCTTTTCCAATCTGGCTAAAACAAACATGGAAAACCAATTGAAATAAATATCAGATATCATTTATTTCTAACAATAGATATGGATTGTTATTGGTAAACGATATATGGTTTGAGCCGCTCGATGACCGAAGGAGTAAAATCTTTCAATAAATTTAAATCGTCTAAACGCTGTATGGGTCCTTTTAATCGTCGATAATCAGTTATGGCACGTGCCATATAATAATTGATATAAGGGTGTCGCTTCAGCTGATTTAGTGTCAACTGATTGATATTAATGTGTTGTATTTTCTCAATTTCACTGGGTGTTAATGCAAAATATGTAAGCGATTCCTCGGGGAAATCCTCTATCTCCATTAATTGTTGTATACGATAATAGCCACCTAACTTATTGCGATAATTTACGATCTGCCGAGCAAAATAGCTGCCAATACCAGGAACTTTTTTCAGTGTTGTAGTGTCTGCCGTGTTCAAAGCAACCCGCTGATCCTTATCTATCTTGATGGGAAAGCGAACGGTATCACGCACATTTGTTGGTGTTTCTTGTACATCTTTAAATAATTCAGAGGCCTGCCGATAGTCACCTTTAATCTGGATATAAGGCTCCAATGCACGATATTGTTGTACTGTTAGACCATATAAACGTGCAAAATCACTAGGTTTTCGATAATATCCTCCAGCAGCTCTGTATCGATAAATGTTTTTTACCTGCCATGATCGCAAACCTAGACGTAACAATTCAGTGCTGTCGGCGGTATTTGGATCGAAAGAAAACAATTTTTGTTGTGAACTTTCGACAGAGTAATAACCCATATTTGGGTTAGAACGAGCAAATGATTGATTCGACTTTGATTGGAGATGGGTCGAATCTTGTGGGATTACTTCAACATTTGTCTGTCCGAATTCACTAATACCCAAAAACAATGTTGCTGCTCCTATGCCTAAAATCAAAAGGAACAACAATACTTTGCGATCAGATTTATTAAAATAGAAAAACTCTTTGAGTAACATAACCTGCTAATATAGAGTAATACAGCCAAGTTTTTTTTAAAAAAAGTAAAATAGAGAGTGGGGACAAGTATTATCTTTTATGATGTAAATTGCAAAAAAGAATTGGTTTTTACTTAATCAATCATAATTATTGTATCTTTGTCGTGAAGGTATTAAAACAACTGATGAAACATTTATTTCAATTTTTCAAAGCTTTTCCTTTCACTACATTTATTATTGTAGTGATTTGGATTGTTTGTCTCATACCTATTCCTGAGAATCCGCTTAGTCATATTTCTTTGATAGATAAAAAAACACATATTTTCCTTTATACCCTCCTAGGCTCAATTATTTGGTTAGAATATTTAAAAAGGCATCACCCCATCAAGAAGTATCAATTATTGACACTCACTTTTCTCGGACCTTGGTTAATGAGTGGAATCATTGAGATTGTTCAGGAAACCTGCACCAGTGGAAATAGAAGCGGCGATTGGTTCGATTTCATTGCGAATGGCATTGGATTAGTCTTAGCAGGGGTTATCGGTATTCTTCTGGCACAGTGTTTTTCCAAGCCCGATAAGGATGCGTAAGCAGGTATTTATTGTAAAATCGAATATCACCAGTTACTTCCATGCCAATAAAGTTGGGGACTTCAAATGATTCATTCTCATCATTCAACTCAACTTCTGCCATGACAAGCCCATCATTTTCTCCATAGAACTCATCTATTTCAAAAGTATGATTGCCGCTTTTTACCAAGTAGCGTGTTTTGTCAATGAAACCACCTTCACATAATTCCATGAGATGGGCTGCTTCGTCCAAACTGATTTCCTTTTCGAATTCATAACGGCTCATACCACCATTAGCAGATTTCCCCTTAATCGTGAGATAAGCTTTGTCATCGCGAACCCGAATTCTTACGGTTGCATTCAAACAGGGAAAGTATCCCTGTTGAATGCGACTACTCGAAAAAGACAAGTGCTGAAAGTCAGAACCTTTTTTTACTAGAAACTTCCTTTCTATTTCAATTCCGCTCATTATTACATTTTCAATGCAAAAATCAAAAAGAGAAGTCCACCGATAACCAAAGCTATAGTCAACCACTTAATGACATTCTTTGCTTGTTGTTCTTCTTTTGCCTTACGTCTGGCACGATTAATTTTACTTTTTTCACTCATAGGTCTAGTTGTATTAATAAGGTTTAAACTTGTTCTTCATCAACAACCGGGAACTCCATCAGATATGCTTTAATAAAATCATCGATCTTTCCGTCCATTACGCCATCAACATCTGCCGTTTGGTAATTTGTACGATGATCTTTAACGCGACGATCATCAAAAACATAGCTTCTAATTTGGCTACCCCATTCTATTTTCTTTTTACCAGCTTCAATTTTAGCCTTTGCTTCAAGCCTTTTCTTCATTGCTCGATCATACAATTGACTTTTCAATAACTGCATAGCTTTGGCTCGGTTCTTCGGCTGGTCTCTCGTTTCCGTATTCTCTATCAAGATTTCCTCTTTTTCTCCTGTATCAGGATCCTCATATTGATATCGGAGCCTTACCCCCGATTCCACCTTATTGACATTCTGTCCACCCGCGCCACTCGACCGGAACGTATCCCATGAAACACGCGCAGGATCCACAAAGACCTCAATTGTATCATCAACTAGTGGAGAAACAAATACGCTTGCAAAGCTTGTCATACGCTTACCTTGCGCATTAAAAGGAGAAACTCTTACCAAACGATGCACTCCGTTTTCACTTTTAAGAAAGCCATAGGCATATTCTCCACCTTCAATCTTCATGGTAACACTCTTAATACCAGCCTCATCACCATCCTGGATGTCACTGATGGTACACTTGTATCCATGTGCATCACTCCACCTCATGTACATTCTCATCAGTAGCTGAGCCCAGTCCTGGCTTTCTGTTCCTCCGGCACCAGAGTTGATTTTCATTACGCAATCCATCGGGTCTTCCGTCTGGCGAAGCATATTCTTCATCTCCAAACCTTCGATGGCATCAAGTGCTTTCTGGTAATCGGCATCCAACTCTTTTTCAGTAACCAACTCATCACGATAGAAATCGAAAGCCAGAGACAACTCATCAACATACTGCTTCACAAGCTGATACCCCTTCAGCCATTTTTCAATTCCTTTTACTTTGATCATTTGCTCTTGGGCTCTTACAGGATCTTCCCAAAAGTCAGGCGCTTGCGTACGAAGTTGCTCTTCTTCGAATTCCACCTTTTTTTGATCGATATCGAGATAACGATGAAGAGCGTCAGCACGTTCGTTGATATCTTTCAATTGATCACTTGTTATCATTCTGCGTACATCCTTTCTATCACTTCACTATAGTTTTTGGTAATAGCTACTCTTCTTATTTTCAACGTATTGGTCATTTCTCCTCTTTCCATCGTGAAGTGATGTGGAATGAGCGTAAAGTATTTAATTCGTTCATACGAAGTCAATGATTGTTGCAATGTATCTATCCTGTCCTTCATCATTTTCATGACCTGAGCGTTTTGACACAAGCTTTCACGACCATCGTAATGAATACTATGATCTGCAGCATATTGCTCCAACAAATTGAAATCAGGCACGATTAGAGCAGCAACAAACTTTCTTTGTTCAGCAATCACCACCACTTGTTCAACATACTTGTCAACCAACAGCATGGATTCGATTTTCTGAGGAGCTATGTATTTTCCATTACTCGTCTTGTACAGATCCTTGATTCGTTCAGTAAGATATAATTCTCCATCTTTCAAATATCCAGCATCACCTGTATGGAAAAAACCATCGGGTTCAAAAGCGATAGCATTCGCGTCTTCCCGATTATAGTAACCAGGCGTAATGGTCGGACCTTTCAACAAGATCTCGTTATTTTCGCCAATCTTGATTTCTATACCTTCAAGAAGTCTTCCTACCGACCCTACTGTATAAGGTTTATCTTTATGATCACATGAAACAGTTGCAGTACTTTCAGTCAATCCATATCCCACAATTATATTTAATCCTATCGAATGAACAAAAGATTCTATCTCTGGCGACACATAAGCACCAGCTGTCGGGAATATATTTGGATGAACCAAGCCCAACTGTTTTCTAACCATGGAAATGATTGTTTTATCATACATCTGATATTTTAAACTTAATCCAAGTGACGGGCGTTTACCTTTACTTAGATATTCTATTTGATATTTTCTGGCAACCTCCAAGGCACTGGTAAACAACTTTCGATTAATTGAACTAGATTCTTCAATTTTCTGATGTACTGCAATATATATTTTTTCCCAGAATCGAGGTACGACAGCCATACACGTTGGATGAGTCTCACGCATAGACTCTTGAATTTCTTTTGGATTTGTATTAACAATCAACTCCGCACCTGCATAAAGACACAAGTATGACCAAGCACGTTCAAAGACATGAGTAAATGGCAAGAAGTTCATTACACGGTCATGATCTGTAATTGGGAGGCACTTCAAATTGGCTTCTAAGGCCGCATCGTACTGTTTATAAGTCAAGACGACACCTTTGCTTTCGCCTGTCGTACCACTTGTATAGAGGATATTGCATATATCTTCATGGTTTGCTGCAGCCCAACGTTGTTCCAACTCGGATTGTCTTGGCAAGTTTTCGCCCATAGCCAAGAAATCTTCAAAATAGATGGCATTCGGATCATGTGAACTAATGCGTACACTATGGTCAAAGATGATCATCCTTTCCAATTTAGGACAGAATGCAAAAATGCGATGAGCTTTGTCGTATTGTTCCTGTTCTCCTACAAATAGTACACGAATACCTGAATCATTGATCATAAATTGCATCTGCTGCTCGCTACTGGTTGCATAGAAAGGAACTGTGATCGCCCGTATACCATAGGCACCGAAGTCGGTATACAGATATTGAATGCAGTTTTGTGAAAACACGCCGATGCTTTCCTGTGGTTTGATGCCAAAGTTAAGCAAAGCGTTCGACACCTGTTTAACACGAAGTGAAAACTGGTTCCATGACAAGGTTTTCCATTTTTCGTCACCGAAATGGCGAAATGTTAAAACTTCCCGAGAACCATATTTTTTGGCTTGTTCGTGAATCAGGACTGAAAGATGATATCTTTTCTGCATAAAAATATGTATTAATTTATCTATTCACAAAGGTAATACAAATTGCTAAACATGCAAAAGTTTGACTTGCATAATTTTATTTGCCTACCTATTTCGATAAACAAAAACCATTAAAGGTTCTCCTATCATTGATGAACAAAATAATGCTTGCTATAAATGACTAATCTTTTAGACATTTATACCCTATATTGACCACAAACAAAGCGCACAAACCGGCAATAAAACCAAGAAATAATAATGCTTTCAGTGACAAGTAAATTATAATTTGTATTTTTGTACTGTAGAAATGCCCATTTGCACATCGTAAAAAAACTAAGAATCATGGAACTTCAAAATTATGTTCAGGATGCCATCACTCTGCTACAAGAGCTGATCAAGACACCATCTTTCAGTAGAGAAGAGAATCTTGCTGCTGATATCATGGCAGAACAGCTGTTTAAATATGGCTATTCTTGTCAACGGGAAGGAAACAATTTATGGATAAAAAGTCAACCATTCGATTCTCTCAAGCCCACGATTCTGCTTAATGCACACATCGATACCGTAAAACCCGTCTCCTCATGGACAAGAGACCCTTTTGCACCAACCATTGAGAACAATGAAATCTTATACGGATTAGGCAGTAACGATTGTGGAGGAGGACTCGTTTCCCTGTTGCAGGCATTTAGAATTTTAACGAATAAACCACAAACTTACAACCTCGTTTACCTGGTTTCAGCTGAAGAAGAAGTCTCTGGATCTGAAGGATTCAGGCGTGTAAAGTCGCTTCTCCCCCCAATCGATATGGCTATTGTTGGAGAGCCAACATCCCTTCAACCCGCCATTGCCGAAAAAGGGCTGATGGTCTTAAGAATTACCTGGCACGGCAAGAGTGGACATGCAGCCAGAAACGAAGGAATCAATGCCATCTATGAAGCATTGGACGACCTCAACTGGTTACGCCATTACCACTTTGAGAAAGAGAGCACCTTCTTGGGACCCACAAAGATGAACATCACCGTGATCAATGCAGGCACTCAGCACAATGTAGTGCCAGACAAGTGTGAGGCAGTTGTCGACATTCGCACAAATGAACATTATACGAATCATGAAGTGTTTGACTTGGTAAGCAGTCATGTCAAAGGAGATGTCCAAGCCCGTTCATTCGACCTTGAATCGTCATCCATCAATATAAGTCACCCCTTTGTGAAGAGATGTATTGAACTTGGCATGCAACCTTATGGATCTCCCACGTTAAGTGACCAGTCATTAATGCCGTTCGATTCATTAAAATTAGGGCCTGGCGACTCGTCTCGCTCCCATTCCGCAGATGAATATATTAAAATAAGCGAGATAGAAAGAGCCATCCAAACCTATGTCAAGCTATTGGATGGCTTCCACCTTTAGTGAGAAGTATAACGATTCGTTTATTGGTTGCTTAAATTAACGACCCAACCAGCTTTCTGGATTCAATTTTGCCATCCCATTTCTCAATTGGAATTGCAGAATGTTATCCGCACCAACGGTACCTAATATTTGACGGGTGCTTACCTTTTGTCCCTTGCTAACATTGACAGACTTCAGATTACAATACACTGAAATATATGCTCCATGTCTTACCATCACGACTGTTGTGCCAGCAAATGACATCACGGCACTCACTTCGCCGTCATAGATAGAACGTGCCTGACTACCCGGATTACCCAAAATATTGATACCCTTGTTATCAAGTGTTACATTATTCAGACCTTCAACATTATATTGTCCAAAATGACTAACGATGCGGTAACTGCCTGTAATAGGCATCGGCAAACGACCCTTATTAGCCTCAAAGCCTCCGCTCATCATTCGGTCTACCGAACTCATTTTCATGCTCTCGTCAACCTTTCTCTCGGCAATAGCAATTTCCTTGTTGTTTCGAACTTCATCAGTAACGGCCTTTCGTTCTGCTGCAACACGATCGGCTTCTGCTTCACGAGCCGTCTGTTCTGCGTTTTTCTTTGCCTCTGAAGCTACCCTAGCCTGAGCCGCCGACTGTTGCTGTTGGGCTTTCAATGCAGCTTGTGCAGCAATGCGGGCCTCTTCTTTTAAACGAGCTTCACGAGCCTTAGCCTCTGCTATACGACGGGCATTTTCGCGGGCTGCAGCTTCAGCTGCAGCTTTCTTGCGAGCCAGCTCAGCCGCTTTTATTCGGGCTGCCTCAGCAATTTCTGCACGTCGCTTGGCTTCTGCTTCTGCACGTGCCTTTGCTTTTGCTACTTCTACCGCTACCAACCGATCTATTTCAGCATTCAAGGCAGCATCCTCTTTCTTGTGAACAGCAATGATATTTTGTATCGTCTTCTGCTGTTTCTGAAGGCTACCTACCATGGCCTTCTGCTCTGTCTGCTGACCTTCAAGCGTCTCCTTTTCTTTCTTTCCGGTTGACAACAAATGCACTTTAACACCCTTGGTCTTTTCTATCTGAGCTTTTTTTTCGTTTACCTGAGCCTGTTTTGCTTGCAAACCCTCACCTTGCGCCCTTTGATAGTTGGCATATTCGCGTATAAAGGCCAGTCTTCGGTACATCTGGGCAAAATTATTGGCAGAGAAAATGAACATCAATTTATCTTGAATGGTATGACTGCGTGACATATAGCCCATCGACTTGATGTATTTTTTCTTTCTGTCAGCCAGCTGCTGCTCCAAGGTCTGTAACTGAGCCTTCAGAATATCAATGTTGCCATCAATGCTATGTATGTCTGATTCGATAACATCTATATTTTTTTGTCTTTCCCCTATGGCCGTATTCAGGATCATCAAATCCTGCAACCTCTTCTTTACTGCCGATTGGTTATTTTGTAACGCTTTTTCCTGTTGCTTGATTTTCTGCCGTATTTGATTGCGTTGGCTTTCCAAGCCCTTGATAGAAGAGTTTGTATATTTAGCAGTCTTGCTGGTTGTCTTAGATATTGTTTTCTTTCCCGTGGTCTTTGTTGTCTTCGCAGTCTGCTTCTTGACAGTACGTTTCGTCTGTGCCGGTAGTGTAACCGTCAAAGCCAAGGCAAATAATATAACTAAATAACGTCTCATTTAAAAGTTGAATAGTTTACTCAAAATATCCTTTACTTCAATCTTTCTATACCGGTCAGAAACCGTTGTCAATTCATCCCAATTGCTATCTGTCGTCACCTGATCTATGTCTAGTATAACCTGACCTTGTTTCTTAGTAGTAGTCGCTGTCGTCATGAAATCAATCGTTTGCAAGGCCGGGAACTGTTTCACCCCAACTGGCATAAAACGCTGATAGTTCCATGTCAAAGTTGACTGTCCATGGTTTGAACTGACATAATTGACAATGGACGACAGAATCTGGCCATTGGCCTTATTGGCATTCCATCTGTAGGTGATGTTGCCGTTCTTCAACGAAACCGGTATTGTTGAACCGGTTGAATTCAAGTCTACACTAAAATTTTTGAGGTCCGGTTCACTAACGTTTTGTTGACCTGGCACCAATAGCATATTCCAGAAAAATGCTTGCAGACTATAAAAGCTCAATCCGTTGTTCTTCAAAAAATCCAACTGACTGTAGTCAGCCTTCACGTACTCTTTATGTAACCTGTCAATAACCAGTACGTAATCGGGTGTAAACTCTACTCGACCCACTTCAGAACCCAGCAATGGTATAAACACCTGTAGCCTGATAACCTTATCCTTCCGCATATGAATGGAGCCAGGGGCAGAGATATTCTTGTCGCCAGTCTTCACCGAAAATGACATATTGCCAACGATATTCTGTGCATAAACCCGCTGGTCTGATACTTTTTGAACAAAAGAAAGAGCTTTCAGATCTTGCGACATACCCGTTTCTACCTTGGGTTGTACTGTATTGTCAGGCTGCTTAACCGCCACAACGGCTCTCTTT
Source organism: uncultured Prevotella sp. (assembly GCA_937874345.1). GTDB lineage: Bacteria > Bacteroidota > Bacteroidia > Bacteroidales > Bacteroidaceae > Prevotella. The sequence goes on along the minus strand of CALNBT010000213.1, from coordinate 32,013 downwards.
GAAGCACAAGACGATAGTATCAAGACAGCACTAAACAGCGCCCAAGCGATGATGTTTCGTTTCATTTTGCTAAATATTTCTTCAGTTTTATTTTTCTTTCAATCAATGCTTTCTCGTCTTTACCCACTATTTTCACAGCCTGGTTCCAGTACTGCAAGGCTTGATCTATTTGACCATTCATGGCATAGATATCCCCGGCATGCTCGATGATAACACCACTTTGTGTCGAGTCTGTATCATTTTTCAATGCCTGATCGATATAGATTTTGGCCTCTGAGTACCGTTTTTGCATGAAAAGAATCCATGCATAAGTATCGAGATAAGTAGCATTTTTAGGTTCTGCCTTTACCGTTTTATAGCTCATCTGTTCGGCTTTCTGCAAGTTCTTTCCTCCTATACTCAAAAAATAGGCATAATTGTTGAGACAAGAGATGTTGTCATCTTTCCAGTGCAGGCAACTATCATATGCGGCAAAAGCAGCCTTTTCGTCGCCTTGTTGATGTAGCAGATCACCCATCATTCCATAAAATTCACTCACCAGTCCAGCATCGCTTTGACTATTGATGGCACTGACGCCTCTTTTTAGGGCATCGATGGCCGGCTGTGTCTGGTCTTGTTGAAAATAAGACCAAGCCATATAATAATAATACGCCATTTCATCGGGCGTGAATTGAGCACCTTGCTTGCACAACTCTATAATCTTGTTCCAGTTTTTATCATTGACATAAGAACGCAGTAAGGTTAAACGGGCACTAGACCTGTCTGGGGCAATATCCAAAACCCGCTGCAAGGCAGCATTGACCTGCTCCTTGGGCAGTTTCTTCAAATTCATGTAAGCTGCGGCTACTTCAGCCACATCCGCATCTTTGGGATTAGCCTTTATCACCTTGTCGAACAAATTCAGCACTTCTGTACTGTCGCCATGCTGGCGTTCATTGTCCTCAATGAGTTGTTGTAACAGAGACAACTTTGTTTTAGAATCGATTTGCTGACTGTTCAGAATCTCATTTCTTAGCAAGATAGCCTTTTCTTTTTCGCCTGTTTCTTGATAATAATCATAAAGCGACAACTGTACAGAAGAATTCTCAGGCTCTTCCTTTAAGGCCTTCATGTATATTTTATACGCTTCTTTTTGACCATCGTTCTGCATGAGCCAGTTTCCCAACATCACCCGATAATTGATCTCATTGGGATGCGTTTCAGACAGGGACTTCAACGTATTGTATGCTGCCTTCTTATCGCCCTTCATCTCATAAACGCCCATTTTCGACAGGGTCAGTTCTTCACTAACACCATCGGATTGTTCAATGCGGTCGAGTGTATACAGCATTTTGTCATATTCTTTCTGCTGATTATACAACTGTAGCAACAATCTCAGTACGTCGGTCCGTTCATGGTTCCCTGCAAACAACTTCTCATAAGCAGCAATAGCCTTGTCGTAAGCTTTCGTGCCAATGTAATATTGCGCAACACTCTCCTGATAAGTACTGTTTTCTGGGCGCAATGATGCTGCTTTCTCCAAGCTTGCCAAGGCCAAGCTATCGTTGTTCATTTCGGAGAAATAACGAGCCTGTGCAAAGTAAACTTCAGGTGCATTGGGGTTGATTCTCAAGCAATGCCGCAGCAAATCGAAAGCAACATCCAAATGACCGGCATTCTGTTGCTGTGTCGCCTCGAGAAAAAAGTAATCAAAACGTCTTTGATCGTTGTAAGAAAGTGATTCTTTGGGTTGATTTCCAACAGACATATCAATCCGGTTTGCACGGGCAAACAAAGGAATCACAAATGAGGTCATCACCCATCCGAGAACAACCCATACAACATATTTTCTGGAATTCAATTTCAAATTTTATTCTTTGAGTTTTTGTTTACACTATATGACACCCGTGTGACCATAACCTCCTGTTCCACGCTCGGTATCCTCCAGCTCATCAACAATGGTAAATGTACCCTGTTCATGCTTGGAAATAATCATCTGGGCGATTCGTTCACCGTCATTGATAACGAAATCCTCTCGAGACAAGTTAACCAACAGAACCATAATCTCTCCGCGATAATCGGCATCAATGGTACCGGGAGAGTTCAATACTGTAATGCCATGTTTCAGCGCTAACCCGCTTCTTGGACGGATTTGCGCCTCATATCCTTCGGGCAATGCAATGTGAAGACCTGTTTTAATTAATTTTCTCTCCAAGGGCTTTAGCACAACCTGCTCGTCCAGATTAGCCCTCAAGTCCATACCGGCACTCTGGCTGGTGGCATATGCGGGCAATTCCTGATGACCAGAATTCACTACTTTGATTTGTACCATACTATCGAAATAAATGCAAAAATAGCGAATAATCGCCACAATGCGTTATCTTTACATTGAAAAAACCAACTAATTACACATTTTTAGATTACTTTTGTGATATGAATTGGCAAAAACTGATAACGAACAAACGCCTTGGTCAAGAGGTTAAACACCCCGAGCGGTATGATGACCGTTCAGAGTTCAAGCGTGATTATGACCGGTTGATTTTCTCGGCTCCATTTCGAAGGATGCAGAACAAGACACAAGTCTTTCCCTTACCCGGATCGATTTTTGTCCACAACCGTCTGACACACTCTCTCGAGGTGGCCAGTGTCGGGATGTCGCTCGGAACAGATGTGTCGGTAAGGCTTTGCCAAAAACATCCCGAGCTGAGCGATACACTATTCGAACAGATTGGAACCATTGTTAGTGCAGCCTGCCTGGCACACGATATGGGTAACCCCCCGTTTGGGCACAGTGGCGAAAAAGCCATCCAATCTTTTTTCACAGAAGGTGCCGGCAAACCACTTCAGAAACAGGTCTCACACCGTTTTTGGGATGACATCACCCATTTTGAAGGCAACGCCAATGCCTTTCGTCTGCTGACTCATCGTTTTATCGGTCGACGCATCGGGGGGTATGTCATGACCTATTCTACCTTGGCCAGTATCGTGAAGTATCCTTTTGCCAGTAGCCTAGCAGGCGGACATGGAAAATTTGGCTTTTTCGCTTCAGAAGAAGACACATTTGTCAAAATTGCCGATGAGCTTGGCCTGCAGAAATTATCTGAAAAGGGGGCACCTGTTCGTTATTCACGACACCCATTGGTATATCTCGTTGAAGCTGCAGATGACATTTGTTATGAAATCATGGATATCGAAGATTCCTTCAAACTAAAGATCTTGACATTTGAAGAAACAGAATGCCTGCTCATGAACTTCTTCAGCGAGGATATCCAGCAACACATCCATCAACGAATAACCGACGAAGGCCTTACAGACGACAACGAAAAAGTGGTCTATATGCGTGCTTCAACAGTAGGGAAATTAGTAAACGAATGTGTGGAAGCCTTTGTTGAAAACGAGGATGCTATCCTGAACGGAACCTTTCAAGGAGGTTTGATTGACCATATCAGCGACATTCCGAGAAAGGCGTACAAGCATTGCAGCGACATGTCATATCAAAAGATTTACAATAGTAAACCGGTATTGGATGTAGAACTGAGCGGTTATAAAATCATGCAGACATTGATGGAAACCCTCATCGAGGCTGTTACCCACCCAGAGCGCTTCTATTCACAGCAGCTGGTTCGACGGGTCAGCAGTCAATATGATATTAACAGCGAAAACTTGGAAACACGTATCATGGCGGTTATCGATTACATCAGCGGTATGACTGATATTTATGCACTAGATATCTACCAAAAAATGAATGGAACAGCATTGCCCATCATCTAACACTCTTCTGTAAAATAAATTGCCAACGTGCAAGATTCTTCTCTGCCGTACGTTTCATAAAAGAAGAGAACACAGACTATGAGAAAAATTTTATTGCCTTTCTTGATCATGATATTGCCCCTCATGGCTGCAGCACAGATAAAATGGGACGTAAAAATCGGAGTAGGAACGAACTTAATCATCGCTAATAGCGGCGAAGATCCCTGTCTATCATACAAGCTGGGAGGCGGAGCTAACATTCCGTTGGGCAAAGGATGGCAATTGAATCCGGCCCTCTACTATTCTAAAAAAGGATTCGGTTTCGACGGATTTTTTGGGAATGAACAGATTTCCGAAGCCCGATACCGTGTGGGATTACACTATCTGGAGCTGCCGGTCAATGCCGGTTATCGCATATCCTTAGGCAAGGAAGCCGGCATATTGATGTATATGGGACCATACGTTGCTTACGGTCTAAGCGGGAAAGCAACGGTAAAGTCGACGAATAGCAGTTACCGGCACACGTTTAAGGAAAATCTCTTCAACGAATCGTCTGACTTATTCAATGCATCTTACAACGACCGGCAACATTTGGTAACATTACCCAAACTAAAAAGGATGGAGTTTGGCATTCAAAGCGGCGTAGAACTGGATTTCAACCGTTTTCTTTTTGGCGTGGATGTTGGTTACGCCCTTACATCGCTTGCTAATCAACCTCTCGTTGATAACGACCTATACTTGAATATAATAAATGCATTATTATTTGCGAGGACCACGCCTCACAATGTTAATGTACAATGTACCATCGGCTATCGTCTTTAAAAACAAAACCGAATCATTGAGGGGAAGAAATACAAAAGCATGCAAATTGATGAGCAAAAGTATGCAAATTGCATCGCAATATACATGGTTTTGACCGGCAATAGACACGATATTGCAAACCTGCCAATACCAACAACTTGGTAAAGGCCGTTATTTTACCTTGTAAATGATTTGATTTTGCCCGGAAGTTATTTCCAATCGATTGCGGTTTTCTTTGATGAAGCTATCGATATGGCGCACCCTTTTATCTTCCAAAATTTCGTCGACAGCAATCAGGATACCCGTTTCTTCAACATCACCAAAGCCGTAATTGATGGCTGTACCAAACAATTTCATTGTTGGACTCAAACTCATGTAGGCATTGACAAGAGGTGGAATATTGTATTCTAAAAGTCGGATTTCCTTGTTCAGGATACGATAGTCTTCTTTAAAATCGTCTTTGCAGAATAAAGCCCCCAGAACTTTAGGATCTTCTTCGATCCGCAACGGTTTTAAAGGCACGATGAGCTGCTCTTTATCACCAAAATGTTTTTGCAGAAAATACAAAATCATATCGCGGCCTTTGCGAATATACGATGGATACATCGTCATTTTCCCAAAGAAATATTTAACCTGAGGATTTAATACAATCAAGGCTCCCAAACCATCCCAGAGGTTGTCGAGTGCAAAGATACTCTTGCTGTTGCTGCGCACACTTTGATATTCCAAAGAAACAAACGAACGGCCCAGCTCAACAGTATAGGGCATGTAATCTTTCAAGAACTTATCAGAAAAATGAAAAAGATGACTCGTAGCCAGTTTAGGTTGACCTTCATCGTCGAGTTCCCAATCGCTTCCAAAGATATATCGGTATCCTCCAATAATCTCATCGGCATCTGGATTCCATACAATCAGTTGTTTATAGCAATTCTCGCATGTATCATATTCATCAATATCCATTGATAACCCTGTTCCACCACCAGCATTACGGAAGGCAATTTCTCTTAAACGGCCAATTTCTTTCATCACATTAGGTGAATCGTGAGCTGTAACAACAAAAATTTTGTTATGACTCTTATTAGTCATTCTGAGCTGTTTCTCCGGTGTCAGTTCAGCTATCAACAGCTCTTTTTCAATGGGTGGGATAATGTCTTGTACCATTTATTTCCTAGAATGTATGCGAAGAGAGACTCAGTATGATGCGAAAAAACATCCATAACCACCATCAATCAACGCCTCTTGTTTTATTTTATTTTATATATCGGGCCGCCTTATCCTGTCACGTTAAAGTTGGTAAACCCTGTCATAAACATATTGAGCCCATTCCTGGGGTGTTTTGCTCTTGTCAAAGGTCTGCCAAGGGATTGGTTTTCCTATAGAGATATGAAATGTTTGGTGTACATTTTTGTACATTTCATCCACCAAGAATATCATTGCGACATTGAACTTTAAGTGCAACGCCTTACAAATATTAGCAATACGATAAAACTTGTCTGAGTTTTGCCCGCTGAAGTGGATCGGAACCACATCGCGCTGGTATTCGACACTTTTAGCAACAAAGGTTTTTTTCCATGCAACATCACGAATCAAGCCGTTTAGCTTTCTAGAACATAGCCCAGCAGGGTACATCAGCATGTGATTGTCGCTTTGAAATCCGGCCTCAACCATCGCAGGGAAATTCCTACTTTGTTTTCCGGTCTTGTTGATTCCTATACTTACAGGCTTTAAGCCAGGCAGGTTTAACAGCAAGTCATTGACCAGATATCTGAAACGTCCATCATAATGACGACCGATGATAGATCCTAAGGCAACGCCATCCGCACCACCTAAAGGATGATTTGAGACGAAAGTATAGAGTTTTCCATCATCTTTGTCGGGAAGATTTTCCATGCCATCAATCTTCAGATTCATATCCAAGTATCGAACGCACTCTTCCAACCACTCAGTTCCAGAAAGCGACCTGCTTTCCCATAGAAAGCGATTGATTTCATCTTCATGAATAATATGCTTCAACCAATTGAGAATAAAATGGGGGATATATTTCATCCTGCCACCCATTTTATGATGAAGTATTTCTTCTATATTGATGGTTTTCTTAATATCTTCAGCCATTCTAGTCTAAACTATTGCCATGCAAAAATAACATAACTTTTTGTATTATATCTCACCTTTCAACTAAAATGTTCAAAAAAATACCATTTCAATAATGTTTCAATTGCAAAAAGTTCCTAATTGTTATTTGAACCAGCAGGTAATAAAGAATCGCTGGCATCTCATTTCTACAGGAACCCAAACTATGCTCAAACAATAACACTTGTTAAATAACTTAAAAATATGCCTTCTCCCTCATTTTTAATACAAAAGTGGGGAAATGTGGTGAATTTTATGTACCTTTGACTGCTGATATATTTTTCATATATAAGAGGTACACATGCGATTTTTAGGAAACATCATGGCAAAAGTTGATGCGAAAGGTAGAGTATTCTTACCTTCTGCATTCCGCAAGATTCTACAAATGAATGAAGAGGAGAATCTGATTTTGCGGAAAGATGCATTCGTGTCTTGCCTTACCATCTATCCGGAATCGGTGTGGAACAAGCATCTAGATGTGCTGAGAGCTCGTTTATCTCGCTGGGATGCACAAGAACAACAGATTTTCAGACAATTTGTATCCGATGCAGAACTGCTGACGCTCGATAACAACGGGCGCTTTCTGATTCCCAAAAGATATTTAAATATGGCAAACATTCAACAGAATGTAAAATTCATTGGAATGGATGATACCATAGAAATCTGGTGCAGCGAAGCGACAGAAAAACCGTTCATGGGATCTGAAGAATTTGGAGCAGCTTTGGAAAATATGATGAATACTGCAAAAGACATTAACAAAGAAGCTTAAGAGCTCATGGAATTAAAGACAGCAGAGACATATCACATTCCTGTTCTTCTTGAAGAGAGTGTCGCAGGACTCAACATCCATCCGGACGGTATATACATTGACGTTACCTTCGGAGGGGGCGGTCATTCGAAATATATATTGTCTCAACTCGGTGAAAAAGGTCATTTGTTTAGTTTTGACCAAGATGCTGATGCAGAAAACAACTTAAGCTTAGAATCAAATACTGTCTTAAAACAGAAAAATTTCACATTTGTGCATTCTAACTTCAGGTATCTGAAAAATTGGATGCAATATTATCAAATTGAGCACATCGACGGTTTATTGGCTGATCTGGGTATGTCGAGTCATCATCTCGATGACGAAAGCAGAGGATTTTCCTTCAGATTCGATGCCCCACTTGATATGAGAATGAACAAAAATGCACACTTGTCAGCCGCAGATGTAATCAACAACTATGAGGAAGAGCGACTGGCAGATGTTTTTTTTCTATATGGAGAATTGAAGAATTCACGAAAGATCGCAAACACACTAGTCAAAGCAAGAAAACAAAAACCGATCGAAAATACGCAAGATTTATTGAAATGCATTGAGCCTCTGTTCCGCAAAGAGCATGAAAAGAAAGAATTAGCAAAGGCTTTTCAGGCTCTTCGAATTGAAGTCAACCGCGAAATGGATGTATTAACTGAAATGCTTACCAGTGCAACCGAGCTACTTCGAGAGGGGGGAAGACTTTCGGTGATTACCTATCATTCTCTTGAAGACCGTATTGTAAAGAATCTGATGAAAAGTGGCAATGCAGAAGGGAAAATAATCCAAGACTTTTATGGTAGAACAGAAAGTCCTTTCAAGTTAATCAATAATAAAGTCATCGTCCCGAGTCAAGAAGAACAGCTGCAAAATCCACGCAGCAGAAGCGCCAAACTTAGAATTGCCGAAAAGAGATGAAACAAGATATCCAAGAACAAAATGATAAGGACACCCTTGATAATCGAGAAAAGCTAAAACTCGACCAATCAGCTTCAGAAGCAAATCTTCCTTCAAGCAAAGAAGAAGAGTTGCCTACCCTTCAAGAAGTTATCAAGGAACAGGCTCGTGAAGAAGAGGCTCCTTTGTCAAAAAACTTCACGCTTAGGAAGATTTTGGGAGGTGACATTCTGACGACTTCCACGATCAGAAAGCAAATTTGGGTACTACTTCTCATCACGTTCTTTATCATCATTTACATTTCCAATCGATATAGTGTACAGCGAAACCTGATAATAATAGATAAACTTCAACAAGAATTAAAGGATGCTCGGTACAAAGCACTTTCTACAAGTAGCCAACTCACAGAAAAAAGTCGTGAGAGCAATGTCCTGGAATTATTGAAAAACAATCAGGACAGTGTTCTTAAAATAGCCAACCAGCCACCCTATATCATTACCGTTCCATCAGAATGAACAAGTTTGACAGTAAAAAAATAATGCCCCGTTATTTTTCCCTCGCCATCATTATGACGTTGATATCGCTTTTTGTGATTGGGAAAACACTGTACATCATGACAGTAAAAAGGGATTACTGGACAAAAGTAGCTGACCGTGTCAAGAAAGATAGCGTTGACGTTAAGCCTATGCGTGGAAATATTCTGAGTTGTGACGGCCAATTGATGGCTAGTTCGCTGCCAGAATTCAAGATTTATATAGATTTCAAACAATTAAAAGATGCTAAGAAAGACTCCCTCTGGAATGTAAAACTAGATTCTATTAGTAAGGGGTTATCTCAAATTTTCCCAGAGCAATCGGCATTAGCCTTTAAGACAGATCTTGAAAAAGGACGAAGAGAACAAAGTCGTCACTGGCCGATCTGGAAGAAACGAATCGACTATAATTCATTTACAGAGGTAAAAGCCCTGCCAATTTTCAGATTATCCAGGTTTTTAAGTGGGTTCCATTTCGAGGAATTCAATGCCAGACGAAGACCGTATGGTTCATTAGCAGGACGTACTGTTGGAGAAATGTTTGGTGCCAAAGACACTGCACGGTTCGGTCTTGAATTATCATACGACTCGATATTACGTGGAAGGAATGGTATTGTTCACAGACGTAAGGTCCTGAATAAGTTCCTAAACATTATGGATACACCACCAATAGACGGGGCTGATATCATCACAACCATTGATGTTGGAATGCAGGACTTATCAGAGCGCGCTATCATTGACGAATTAAAAGAAGTCGATGGAAATGTTGGTGTGGCTGTGATCATGGATGTTGCAACCGGTGATATCAAAGCTATTGTCAATATGGAACGTTGTATCGATGGTGAATATCGTGAAATCAAGAATCATGCCGTAAGCGATTTGATGGAGCCTGGATCGGTATTTAAAGTAGCATCATTGATGGTTGCCTTGGATGAAGGAGTTGTCGACACAACAGCCCGAGTAGAAACTGGAAGTGGTGTTTGGCCTATGTATGGTCGAAAGATGAAAGACCACAACTGGCATCGTGGTGGATATGGCACCTTGACCTTACCACAGACGCTTCAATTCAGTTCAAACATTGGAGTTAGTCGCATCATTGACGATCATTATAGAAACGATCCAGAGAAATTTGTCAGAGGGATTTACAGAACAGGCTTGGCAGACTCGTTGCATATCCCACTCGTAGGCTCATCTCCAGCAGTTATCAGAATGCCCAAGAAGAACGGTAAAGGGCAGTGGATCAATTGGAGTAAGACGGCACTACCATGGATGAGTATCGGTTATGAATCTCAAATACCACCAATTTCCACGCTAACATTCTATAATGCCATCGCGAACAATGGGAAAATGATGCAGCCTAGATTTGTAAAACAAGTTGTTAAAGACGGCGAGGTACTGATTGATTTTCCACCAAAAGTGATGCGTTCTCAAATCTGTAAGCCCAAAACCTTGGGTGAAATCCAAACGATTTTGGAACAAGTTGTCAGTATCGGACTTGGAAAGAAAGCTGGTTCAGAATCCTTCAAAGTAGCAGGCAAGACAGGAACGGCACAAATCTCTCAAGGATTAGGCGGATATAAGATTGGCCGCACCAACTACTTGTTAAGCTTTGCAGGCTATTTCCCTGCAGATGCTCCACGTTATAGTTGCATTGTATGCATTCAAAAATCAGGAGTTCCAGCATCAAGTGGTTTCAGTGCATCCGTTTTCCATCGCATTTCCGAAGGAATTATGGCACAAGATCTTAAATTGGATGTGACAGATGCTAGGGACTCGTCATCAATTTTGATTCCTGATGTCAAAACAGGAAACATGCTTGCAGCTGATTATGTATTAAGTCATTTGGGAATTCCTACTAATCATAATTGGACAGGCACATATACTAAAGGAAATCCTATATGGGGAACGGCCGAAAACGAAAGAAATCAAAAGGTCCAGCTAAATAGAGTTAGACCTATAGACAATAATCATGTACCGAATATTATTGGTATGGGAGCTAGAGATGCGATTTACCTTCTTGAAAAGAGACATGTAAAAGTGATCATATCAGGGCGTGGACAAGTTGTTCAGCAAAGCTTAGAGCCTGGACATCTTATCAAAAAAGGTGAAATTTGTCACTTAACTTTAGAATAATAAAACACAGATGTATGACATTAAATGATTTAATCAAGGGCATCAAGACACAAACAGTTATTGGTGACACACAAGTAACAATCACCGGAGTGAACATCGATTCACGTAAAGTGGAAAAGGGTAATCTTTTCGTTGCTATCAAAGGAACGCAGGTTGATGGCCACCAGTTTATATCAAAAGCAGTTGAGATGGGTGCGCAAGCGATTCTTTGTGAAGAATTGCCTGCAGAACTTCAGAAAGATGTCACCTATATTGCTATTTCATCTACAGAAGACGAAATCGGAAAAGTGGCAACACGCTTTTATGAAGAACCTTCTAAAAAGCTAAAACTAGTTGGTGTTACCGGAACCAATGGCAAGACAACTATTGCTACCTTATTATATAATATGTTCAGAAAGATGGGTAACAAGTGCGGATTGCTGTCAACAGTCTGCAATTATATCGAGGAGGAGATGATTCCTGCAGATCATACCACACCTGATCCCATCGAATTGAACCAACTTTTGGATAAAATGGTGAAAGCAGGATGTGAATATGCCTTCATGGAATGTTCCTCACACGCCATTGCTCAAAAGCGAATTGGAGGATTAACCTTTGCAGGTGGTATTTTTACAAACCTAACTCGTGATCACTTAGACTACCATAAGACCTTTGAGAACTACCGAGATGCAAAGAAATCCTTTTTCGACTCCTTACCAAAATCAGCCTTTGCGATTACTAATGCGGACGACAAAAACGGTATGGTGATGGTACAAAATACCAAAGCCACCGTCAAAACTTACTCCATTCGAACAATGGCTGATTATAAGGGACGCATCCTTGAAAGCCATTTCGAAGGAATGTACCTCGACATCGATGGACATGAAGTGGGTGTTCAATTTATTGGAAAATTCAATGTTAGCAACTTGCTCGCAGTTTATAGTGCAGCGCGCATGTTAGGAAAGGAAGCTGACGAGATTCTCGTTACCATGAGTACCTTGCACAGTGTCAGCGGTCGCTTGCAACCCGTCCAATCGCCTGAAGGATTTACTGCTATTGTCGATTATGCGCACACCCCTGACGCACTGAAGAATGTGCTCAACGCCATACACGAGGTGCTCAACGGTAAAGGACAAATCATCACTGTCTGTGGTGCCGGTGGCAATCGCGACAAGGGTAAGCGTCCATTAATGGCTCAGGAAGCTGTTAAACAGAGTGACAAGGTGATTATTACCAGCGACAATCCTCGTTTTGAAGACCCTCAAGAGATTATTAATGACATGTTAGCAGGTCTAGACAAATCACAAATGAAGAAGGTAATCAGCATCGTTGACCGCAAGGAGGCTATTCGGACGGCATGTCTAATGGCGCAAAAGGGCGACGTTATCCTCGTTGCCGGTAAGGGACATGAAGACTATCAGGACGTTAAGGGTGTTAAATACCACTTTGACGATAAGGAAGTTTTGAAAGAAATCTTTTCACTATAAAGCATTTTATCACCCATTATTCAAATAACAAAAAATGTTATACTATTTATTTAGATACTTAGGTCAATTCGGCATCTCAGGGGCACACCTGTGGGGATACATCTCATTTAGAGCTTTGCTGGCACTGATCCTTTCATTGGTCATCTCAGCATGGTTTGGTGAGAAATTCATTGCTTTCCTAAAGAGAAAGCAAATTACAGAAACCCAACGCGATGCCTCTATCGATCCCTTCGGTGTCAACAAAATAGGAGTCCCCTCTATGGGCGGCATCATTATTATTGTTGCCATCTTAATTCCCGTTCTCTTGTTGGGCCGACTAAGAAACATCTATCTCATTTTGATGATTGTCACGACGGTTTGGCTTGGCTTCTTGGGAGGAATGGACGATTTTATCAAGATTTTCAGAAAGAATAAGGAAGGATTGAAGGGCAAATACAAGATCATTGGACAAATAGGTATCGGTCTTATTGTAGGATTGGTTCTATGGTCATCGCCCGATGTGAAGGTAAACGAGAACCTTGCTATTCAAAAAGAAGGGCAAGAATTGATCATCAAACACCGAGCAGACGCTCGCAAATCACTCAAAACAACCATACCTTTTGTCAAGGGACACAACCTTGATTATGCCCAACTAACCAGTTGGGCCGGGAAATATAGCAACGCAGCCGGTTGGGCACTCTTTGTCATCATGACCATACTTGTGGTCACAGCAGTTTCTAATGGCGCGAACCTCAACGATGGTATGGATGGCATGTGTGCGGGAAACTCGGCTATCATTGGCGTGGCTTTAGGGATATTGGCTTATGTCAGTTCGCATCTAGAATTTGCGTCCTATCTCAATATCATGTACATTCCAGGGTCTCAGGAGCTGGTTGTCTTCATGTGTGCATTCGTGGGAGCCCTCATCGGTTTCCTATGGTATAATTCATATCCTGCACAGGTGTTCATGGGCGACACAGGTTCACTGACCATCGGAGGCATTATTGCCGTAGGCGCTATCATCATTCACAAAGAGCTGCTGCTGCCTATCTTGTGCGGAATTTTCTTTATAGAAAGTTTGAGTGTCATTGTACAGGTATACTACTTTAAGAAAGGCAAGAAAAAAAATGTAAAGCAACGCATCTTCAAGCGAACCCCCATACACGATCACTTCCGCACGCAGGATTCACAACTTGATGCCGAGTGTTCATATATCGTCAAGGGACCGCATCTGGCCGTTCATGAAGCAAAAGTAACGATCCGTTTTTGGATCATTACAATTATTCTTGCAGCGTTTACGATCATTACACTGAAAGTTAGATAACAAAGAAATAGAATTTTTGAAAGGAATAAGAATATGAAAAGAATCGTTGCTCTAGGAGGTGGAGAAAGTGGAGTTGGCGCAGCCATCTTGGCAAAGAAAGAAGGGTTCGACACTTTTGTTTCAGACTCGTCTCCTATCAAGGACAAATACAAGAAAGTTCTTGACGACCATCAGATTCCATGGGAAGAAGGGCACCATACAGAAAGCTTGATCTTAAATGCCGATGAGATCATCAAGAGCCCTGGAATCCCAAATGAAGTTCCAATAATCCAGAAGCTTCTGCAACAAAATACACATATCATCAGTGAGATAGAGTTTGCAGGGCGCTATACAAATTCAAAAATGGTTTGTATTACTGGTAGCAACGGAAAGACGACCACCACTTCATTGATTTATCACATCTTTAAAGCAGCAGGTTACGATGCCGGATTGGCCGGAAACATCGGCAACAGTCTTGCACAACAAGTGGCTGAAGATCCACACGAATATTACATCATCGAGCTTAGTTCTTTTCAACTGGATAACATGTATGACTTCAAAGCCGACATCGCTATTCTGCTGAACATTACGCCAGACCATCTGGACCGCTATGACAACAACATGCAGAATTATGTCGACGCCAAGATGCGCATCATCCAAAACCAGACAGGTAAAGACAGTTTTATTTACTGGAACGACGACCCTATCATCAAGCAAGAGCTGCAAAAATATGATATCAAATCTGTTCAATGCCCATTTTCAGAAATCAAAGAAAAAGGTTCCATTGGATATATTGAAGAGGGCGAATATACAATTGAAAAGCCCACACCCTTCAATATGGAACAGGAAGAGTTGTCTTTAACCGGCAAGCATAACATCTACAACTCTCTGGCTGCTGGTATTGCAACCAACATCGCCGGTATCAAGAAGGATGTGATTCGCAAAAGCCTGAGCGACTTTCCCGGCATCGAGCACAGAATGGAAAAGGTTGCCAAGGTTCGTGGCGTGCAATACATCAACGACTCAAAAGCGACAAATGTCGATGCGTGCTGGTATGCGCTAGAGAGCATGACGACACCAACGATTTTGATACTTGGCGGCAAAGACAAGGGAAACGACTACAACGCGATTAAAAATCTAGTAAAGCAAAAGTGTGTAGGACTAGTCTACCTCGGAGCCGATAATGCCAAGCTACATGCCAGTTTCGATGAGCTGGGTATTCCGGTACACGATACCCATTCGATGAAAGACTGCGTTGATGCTTGCTACAAGATGTCAAAACCCGGAGACACGGTCTTGTTGAGCCCATGCTGTGCAAGTTTCGACTTGTTCAAGAATATGGAAGACAGAGGTGATCAGTTCAAAGCCTTGGTAAGACAATTATAATGGATAAGACATTCGGAAATATATTCAAAGGAGACAAAGTGATATGGATGGTATTTTTCTTTCTATGTCTTATCTCCATTATTGAGGTCTACTCGGCATCATCAGGCTTGACATACAAAGGCGGCAACTACCTTGCTCCTATCATGAAGCATACTGGCATCTTGCTCGTAGGCGTATTTGCCATGGTGGTAACCTTGAACATCCAGTGCAAGTACTTCAAGATCATTACGCCGTTTTTACTGCTGTTATCCATCTTTTCACTGATAGCCGTATTCTTTGCAGGACAAACAACCAATGGTGCCCAACGATGGCTCAGCATTGTGGGTATTCAGTTTCAGCCTTCCGAAATAGCCAAGGGCACAATGGTCTTGGCTACGGCACAGATTCTTAGTGCCATGCAGACTGGAAACGGAGCCGATAAAAACGCTTTCAAATATATTCTCATCGTATGTGCCATGATCATTCCCATGATTATGGTAGAGAACCTTTCTACGGCTGCACTGCTCTGTTCGGTTATCTTCATGATGATGATTCTCGGTCGCGTACCGGGAAGATTACTCGGAAAGTTGCTCGGTATCATTGCTCTTTTTCTCGTACTCATCTTGGCAATGGTGATGTTGGTGGGAGAAGACAAAGAAAATGTGAATGCACAGAACCATCAGACAGAATACGTAAAATCTGCTCAAACCGAAAAACATTCGGGGCCTCTGTCATCCGTCTTCCATCGCTTCGATACGTGGAAAGCTCGTATCGACCGGTTCATGAGCGGTAAAGAAGTTCCACCAGAAGAGTTTGATTTGGACAAGGATGCACAGATAGGACATGCAAATATTGCCATCGTCTCCTCAAACATCATCGGGAAAGGACCCGGGAACTCGGTTGAACGCGATTTTCTGGCACAGGCCTTCTCAGACTTTATCTATGCGATCATCATTGAAGAAATGGGTATTTTCGGTGCAGTATTTGTAGCCATGCTCTACATCATCCTGCTGTTTAGGACTGGAAGGATTGCCAATCGGTGCGAAAATAACTTTCCTGCTTTTTTAGCTATGGGATTGGCACTGCTGCTTGTTACACAGGCACTCTTCAACATGTGTGTGGCAGTTGGCCTGGCTCCGGTTACCGGACAGCCTTTACCGCTCATCAGCAAAGGTGGAACCTCGACCATCATCAACTGCATCTACATCGGTGTAATCCTCAGCGTGAGCCGAACGGCCAAAAAGAAGAATATCGAAGAAGATGATGACCTGGGATACACTGGCGTTTCCCCCACTTAGAAAAGAGCGAAATCACAATGAACAGCAACCTGTCGCAGGCGATTTCAAATCAATAAGATAGCGCAAGAATCATTCATCCTTGGCAAATGTTCAGAAAGTCAACGACATCAGAACGCAATATCATTCATATTGACCATTGATATCATCAGTATTGGAACACAATATGATGCATATTGCATAATAGGGATGAAAGGACTGCAAACCTATCTGATTTTCATCATTTTGACAAAGAATGAGAAAAGAAATAAATGATTGAATGATTTATATGTCTAAAATGGCAGAAAGACATAATTTTTGATTAATTTTGCTTATTAAAACCATTATAACAAATGAATGAAGATCTGAGAATCATCATCAGTGGCGGTGGCACAGGAGGGCATATTTTTCCTGCCATCTCTATTGCCAACGCCATCAAGTCGAAAAGACCAGATGCTAAGATTCTGTTTGTAGGCGCTATTGGACGTATGGAAATGGAACGAGTGCCCAAAGCTGGCTACGAAATCAAAGGATTGCCTATCAGCGGTTTCAATAGAAAGAACCTCTTGAAGAACATCGTTGTGCTTTTCAGAATTTGGAAAAGTCAGCGTATGGCAAAATCCATCATCTCAACATTCAAGCCGATGGTGGCAGTAGGTGTAGGTGGATATGCCAGCGGTCCCACTTTGGATGTTTGCGAACGTCATCATATACCTTGCCTCATTCAGGAGCAAAATTCTTATGCCGGCGTTACAAACAAATTGTTGGCAAAGAAGGCCGACAAGATTTGCGTTGCCTACGAGGGCATGGAACGATTTTTTCCTGCAGAGAAAATTATCCTTACAGGAAACCCTGTAAGACAGAATGTTCTGGAAACTTCGCTCACACAAGAAGATGCACGTCAGGTCTTTGGTTTGGATCCAAACCTTAAGACGGTTCTTATCGTTGGAGGAAGTCTTGGCGCAGGAACGATCAACCAAAGCATTCTGACAAATCTTGAGCTGGTGAAAGAAAGCGGAGTACAATTTATCTGGCAGACTGGGAAATATTATTATCAAAACATCTCAGACCAACTAAAGCAACGGAACGACTTGCCAATGCTTGTAGCAACCGACTTCATCAGTGATATGGGGGCCGCATACAAAGCAGCCGACTTGGTCATCAGCAGGGCTGGAGCCAGTTCCATCAGTGAATTTTGCCTGATTGGCAAACCTGTCATCCTCGTCCCAAGCCCGAATGTGGCAGAAGACCATCAAACACAGAATGCCATGGCACTGGTGAACAAGAATGCTGCAATCTTTGTAAAAGACAGTGAAGCTCAAGAATCCCTTCTGTGTCAAGCTATTGAAACCGTAAAAAACGATCAAAAACTAGCCTCATTGCATGAAAACATTCTCAAATTGGGACTTCCCGATTCGGCAAATGTCATTGCAGAAGAGGTCATCAAGCTGGCTTTAGCCAAGCAATAAGAGTTGATTATAAGACAACTGAATAATAAATAATGGAAATCAAAGACATCAAGGCAGTCTATTTTATTGGAGCAGGTGGCATTGGCATGAGTGCCATCGCCCGCTTCTTTCTGCGAAAAGGAATGGTTGTGGCCGGCTACGACAAAACTTCTACCACACTTACGGAACAACTGGAGCAAGAAGGTATGCTCATTCATTACGAAGAAAACATAGACGAGATACCACACGCCTGCAAAAATAAGCAGTCATGCTTGGTCATCTACACACCTGCTGTTCCCAATGACCACAAGGAACTGGAATTCTTCAGAAGCCAAGGATATGAAATTCAAAAGCGAGCACAGGTACTGGGCACGCTGACCCACTCGCACAAAGGGCTTTGTTTTGCGGGAACACATGGCAAAACGACTACCTCTACCATGTGCGCTCATATCATGCATCAAAGTCATTTGGATTGCAACGCCTTTCTGGGTGGCATTTCCAAAAACTATCATAGCAACTATATCCTTTCAGACACAAGCGATTATATCGTCATCGAGGCCGATGAGTTTGATAGAAGTTTCCATTGGCTACGCCCTTGGATGAGTGTTATCACGGCAACAGACGCTGATCATCTGGACATCTATGGCACGAAAGAGGCTTATCTGGAAAGCTTCCGCCATTACACCACACTGATTAACAGCGAAGGTGCACTGATTATTCATAAAGATATCGAATTGGTACCAGAGGTACAACAAGGGGTCAAAATCTATAACTACAGCCGTGAATCTGGTGATTTTCATGCAGAGAATATCAAAATTGAAAACGGTCACATTTCATTCGATTTCATTTCGCCTATTGAAAACGTAACGAACATCGAATTGGGCCAGCCTATCCCTATCAATATTGAAAATGGAATTGCAGCAATGGCCATGGCACAGTTAAACGGTTGTACGGCAGAAGAACTAAGATATGGTATGTCCACTTATCATGGTGTGGAAAGACGTTTCGATTTTAAGATTAATGACGAACGCCATGTGCTTTTGTCTGACTATGCTCATCACCCGAAAGAGATTGACCAAAGTATCAAGAGCCTTCGTGAAGTTTACAAAGATCGAAAGCTAACCGCAATATTCCAGCCACATCTTTATACACGAACACGCGACTTCTACAAAGAGTTTGCCGAAGCATTAAGCCAGTTGGATGAAGTAATTTTATGCGATATCTACCCTGCACGAGAGCTTCCTATACCAGGTGTTACTGCTGAATTGATATACAATGAACTGACATGCAACGAGAAAAGTTTGGTTCACAAAGAGGATGTACTGGACGTACTCAAACAACGCGACTTTGATGTACTGGTAGTCTTGGGCGCAGGCGATTTAGACAATCTTGTTCCTGAGATGGCAAAGATCATTGAAAACAAGTGAGAAATTGGAAGAAAATATTGACGTTAGTACTGGATATTGCCATAGGAGTATATCTGGTTTTTGCCATCACCGCGTTCAACAAACCCGATGATGCTATCAATATTTGCAACCAGGTAACAGTTGATATTGCTGACGAAACCACGAATGGATTCATCACTGTCGAAGGAATTAAGGAGCTTTTAGAGAAAAACAAACTCTATCCTCTGGAAAAACCTTTGAAATTTGTAGATGACCGAAAGATAGAAGACTTGCTAAAAACTAGCCCTTTTGTCAATACTGCCGAGTGCTACAAAACACAAGCCGGGTCTGTCTTCATCAACATTACGCAACGCATGCCGACAGTAAGGGTCAAAGCAATCAATGGAGATGACTATTATCTGGATGACAAAGATTGCATCATGCCGAACTCTAATTACACGAGCGACTTGATCATTGCCACAGGATATATCTCCCGGTGGTTTGCTACCAATTATATATCCATCCTGACCAAGGCACTGACGGCAAATCCTTTTTGGGAAAATCAGATCGAACAGATATATATATTGCCGGATAAGGGCGTAGAGCTCGTTCCGAGAGTAGGACACCATATCGTATATTTGGGGAAACTACCCTTCTGCAACAGTAAGAATAAACGTCAAGAGTTAATTCAAGCGTTTGTTGACAAGAAGATGACGAGATTGGAAAAGTTTTATAAATATGGACTGTCTCAAGCCGGTTGGAACAAATATTCATACATTAATCTGGATTTTGACAATCAGATCATCTGTAAAAAGAAAGTAAATTCACCTAGCTAACCACAAAGCCAAGTGTGACGTAATAATGTTATTTTGAAAGTAATACTGAATTTAAATTGATAAAGATATATACGTATGACTAAGGAATTTATCGTAGCTATTGAACTGGGTTCGTCGAAGATGACCGGTGTTGCCGGGAAAAAGAATCCCGATGGCAGCATTTCTATTCTTGCAGTAGTCAAAGAGGATTCCACCTCATGCATACGCAAAGGTGTGGTATTTAATATTGACAAGACCGTACTGAACTTGACAAACATCGTCAAGAAACTGGAAACGATTCTTAAAACCAACATCGCTCGGGTGTATGTCGGCGTTGGCGGTCAAAGCATCCGAAGTGTTAAGAATACCATTATCACGGATCTACCTTCAGAAACGATCGTCACTCAAGACATGATCAACGAGTTGATGGATGCAAACCGCAGCATGAGTTATGCCGAACAAGAGATCCTGGATGCTGTTACTCAAGAGTATCAAGTAGATTCTCTTTATCAACTCGACCCTGTTGGCATTCCATGTTCACGGTTACAGGGTAATTTTCTCAATATTTTATGGCGTAAGACATTCTACAAGAATCTTAACCAATGCTTGAACAAGGCAGGGCTTGAAATAGCAGAACTATATCTTGCACCACTGGCTTTGGCCGACAATGTACTGACAGAGACTGAAAAACGCACCGGATGTGTATTGGTCGATATGGGTTCAGATACCACAACTGTCTTAGTATATTACAAAAATATCTTGCGCCATCTTGCAGTTATTCCTTTAGGAGGTGAAAATATAACGAAAGATATCACGTCTTTGTTGATGGAAGACAGTCAAGCCGAACAGATGAAACTAAAATACGCTTCTGCTTACACCGACAACACTGACATCGATGAGAACCAACAATATCCGATTGATACAGACAGAACTGTTGACAGTCGCAAGTTTATAGAGATTGTGGAATCGCGACTCGAAGAAATCATCGAGAACATTTTCTATCAGATTCCAAATGAATTTTCTGAAAAACTGGTCAGTGGTTTTATTCTGACAGGTGGAATGTCAAACATGCCAAATATAGAAAAGGCATTCAGCATGCATGCTCCAAGCGCCAAGATCAGAATTGCCAAATTTGTAAACCAGATCATCAACGCCAAGCTACCGGAGATAACGACCCATGATGGTACCATGAATACAATCCTCGGTCTATTGGCTAAGGGTGATATCAATTGTGCCGGCGAAGACATTAAGACAGATCTTTTTGGGAAGGATGGAGAGCTTAAGCAGGCGAATGAAACAACAGGTCAAATGAAAGAACCTAGACAGCCGAGCGAAACATCGGGTACTGGAATCGTACAGACGGAAGAAGAGAAAAGGTTGGCTGAAGAGAAACTACGCAAACAAAAGGAAGAAATGGAAGAGGCCCAGCGCAAGGCCCAAGAAGAAGAGCGGCAACGAATAGCTCAGGAGAAGAAAGAGAATTCTGCTTTGAACAAGATATGGAAGGGACTCAAAAATTTTG
This sequence comes from uncultured Prevotella sp., assembly GCA_937874345.1. Lineage (GTDB taxonomy): Bacteria > Bacteroidota > Bacteroidia > Bacteroidales > Bacteroidaceae > Prevotella. Next base: position 10,438 of record CALNBT010000213.1, on the reverse strand, counting down.
CAAGCAAAATTACTGAAGAAGAAGATTAACGATCATTCAAGGAGAAAACCCATTTTCTGAAACAATCCGTTGTACTAATCATTAAGAAATGACAATTATGCCAGACAATAGAACTATGCCAAACATTCTAGATTTCGGAGAACCTGAAAAAGAAAACAGCATCATCAAGGTGATTGGTGTTGGTGGTGGTGGTGGCAATGCCGTGAACCACATGTACCGTGAAGGTATCCATGATGTTAGTTTCGTACTTTGCAATACTGACAGCCAAGCTCTGAACGACAGTCCTGTTCCTTTCCACCTTCAACTTGGAAAAGAAGGTCTGGGTGCCGGCAACAAACCCGAAAAAGCACGACAGGCAGCAGAAGAGAGTCTTGACGAAATTAAGTATATGCTGCAAGATGGAACCCGAATGGCCTTCATCACAGCAGGTATGGGAGGTGGAACCGGTACAGGTGCCGCCCCCGTTATTGCCAGAGTTTCAAAAAGCTTAAACATCCTGACGGTTGGTATCGTTACCATTCCTTTCCGTTTTGAAGGCGACAAAAAAATCGATCAAGCACTTGATGGCGTTGAGGAGATGGCCAAACATGTGGATGCGTTGCTGGTGATCAACAACGAAAGATTGAGAGAAATCTATCCCGACCTCACGGTACTTGATGCTTTTGGCAAGGCAGATGACACACTGAGTATTGCAGCAAAAAGCATTGCCGAAATCATTACCAACCATGGACTCATCAACCTTGACTTCAACGATGTGAAGACGGTACTGAAAGACGGTGGCGTGGCCATCATGAGTACAGGTTACGGAGAAGGTGAAGGACGTGTAAAGGAAGCCATAGACGATGCACTGAATTCGCCATTACTCAACGACAATGACATCTTTAACTCAAAGAAAATACTATTAAGCATCAATTTCTGCAATGAAAAGAACGACAACAGCGGTCTGATGATGGAGGAAATGAATGATGTAAACGACTTCATGGGCCGATTTGACAGTGACTTTGAGATTAAGTGGGGAATAGCGATAGACCCAGACTTGGGTAAAAAAGTAAAGGTTACCATCTTGGCTACCGGATTTGGCATTAAGGATGTTGATGGAATGAACAACCACATCAACAAACGCCATACGCAAGAAGAAGCCATCCGTATTGCAGAAGAAGAGGAAAAGAATGCCCAGAAGCAAGTTAGAAGAGAACAATATTACAAGGATGATACACACTCTAAATACAAACATCATCCTCATATCTTCCTGTTTAGCAACGAAGATTTGGACAACGAAGACGTGATACTGGCCGTTGAAAGCCATCCTACCTATAAACGTACTCGCCAAATGTTGGAAGACATTCGCAAACAAGCTGAGGGGAAACCAAAAGATACAGAACACAAAGAAGGCACTGAGCCCATTCAAGGCACTATCAGTTTTGTATAAGCATTTGTGTCTTTGATATTTTAAACAACAGAATTAAACACGATAACAATGGAACTATTTGAACAAGTAAGCAAAGATATCGTCACGGCGATGAAAGCACGCGATAAAGTTGCACTCGACGCATTGCGCAACATCAAAAAAGTGTTCCTTGAAGCCAAGACAGCTCCAGGAGCGACCGAACAGTTCGACGATGCAGCCGCCTTAAAAATTATTCAGAAATTGGCAAAACAGGGCAAGGAAGCCGCTGAAACTTATATACAGGCTGGTAGACAAGACCTTGCTGATGACGAAATAGCACAAGTGAATGTCATTGAAAGGTATCTTCCCAAACAACTTTCAGAAGAAGAGATTACATTGGCCATCAAGACTGTTATTGAGCAAACAGGTGCTTCTACCATGAAAGATATGGGAAAAGTCATGGGATTGGCCAACAAGCAACTGGCTGGAAAAGCCGACGGTCGTACCATTTCTGAAATTGTAAAGAAACTGTTATCATAAGCACAACAGCTAAGAAGTTAAAACATAAAAGCCGTTCAGAAAAGATGTTCTGAACGGCTTTTTTCAATTCATGAATGGCCGTTCAACCTTCCTTCGGTCTTTTTCGACCTTAGTTTTAACTGGATAGGCATCATGGCTTAAGATAGAAGAATCCTACGATGAATGGACCACGATATGAAGTCAATGGTATTGGGTCGCAATTTGCATCATATTGTCCATCAATATCAATGGAATTGTAAACCGATTCCATGCATATTATAAACGATCGGAATAGAATGAATGATATCAAATAAGGAACAGTACTTTCAGAAAAAGGAAGCCTCAAATTGATAGAAGTTGACCTCCATTCACAACAATGAAATATCTTTGTATGGAAAGACACGAAATCAAAGATTATTGAAATAGCGTTTCCAGAACACTTAAAGAATTCATCTCTGGGAAAGAAGGGATATGCAATCGATAATAGTCAATGATCAAACGAACACAACGATTACGCTCATGTCTTGAAAAATGAAACAGACTCATCGATTCATAGGTCATCCGCATCAATAATCTTATTTTCGAGGCTTCTTCAGGGACAATATATTCAGAATGAGAAGGAGGCATAGGACAGAACACGCCATTACGGAGATCGAAGAAATCATCTTGTCGATAATCGTCTAGATTAGGATAAAACCCGATGAAACGGGAAAGATGTAGCATAAGCACCAGGTGGAAATTACTACAGGAACCGGATGACATATCCAACCAACGGACGCTGTTTAAAATAAAATCGAATAACGCTTCATCGGAAGGTTCACGACGGACACAATTATAAAGAAACTCAGCCGAGAAGAGGGCAATAGACACTTTGTAGGGATCAAAAGGAAGAGTCTTGAAAGGATAGGCAACACTGATATCTTTGAAGTGTTGCAATTGACTGTTTCTTCTGTGATCGTATTCAATTTCCAACAGCGTTAGTGGCTGGAAAAACGGTATCCCAATCCGCTTCTTTGTGGATTGTTGAACATGCTGAATGAAAGTAACACAACCCATGCTCTTGGTCAGCAAGTCAATGATTAGCTGTGACTCGCCATATTTATGTGTACGGAGTACAATTGCCTGTGTCTTTATCAACATGTGTGCATGAATTAATAAAACAAAAGTACGAATTTTTAAACGTTTATTAAAAATAATCTCATAAAATTTGTAGGATATAGAAAATTGTCATATCTTTGCACCCGCTAATTAAATGGCAATATTGGTCCCTTCGTCTATCGGTTAGGACGAGAGATTTTCATTCTCTAAAGAGCAGTTCGACTCTGCTAGGGACTACATAATAAGAATAAAAGAAAAGAATAAGATGGCAAATCACAAATCATCACTTAAGAGAATCCGCCAGGATAAAGTTAAGACTTTGCACAATAAGTACTATGCAAAGACAATGCGTAATGCCGTTCGTAAGTTACGCTCATTAACTGACAAGGATGAAGCTGTCAAGCTGTATCCCGAAGTACAAAAGATGCTGGACAAATTGGCAAAAACCAACATTATTCACAAAAACAAGGCTTCAAATCTCAAGTCAAGCTTGTCACTACACATCAGCAAGTTGGCTTAAGTTGTTTCGATTTGCAGTACCCACATACTAGGGGTCACATTTCTAATGTGACCCTCTTTTCGTTTGTGGATATTCTCAATCCTTCGCGTCTGTATAATATCCTCCGCCTCGCCCTCTCTTCAAATAAGGCTCAGCAACTTCATACCGAATCTTAAAGGGTGCTCCTGTATAATATTTAGCCGGACCTATCACTACGATCCAGCCATCGATAAATCCAGCATGACCGATAACCAGTTCATCGGCTGAAGAGGAATCCAACTGCAATTCGCCAGCAAATTGCCACATCAAGCGTTTGATTTGCTGTTCGCTGCAATGAAAGATTTCGCCAACCGGCAAGCGATGCCCATCCATTTTACTGAAGGTGGCAACATCACACCGTCTCCATGTTACGGAATCCTTATCTGTAACAGTCGATTCAAAGGTGACACAATTCGCATCTTCGTAGCTTCTTGCAATCTCCACTCGGCGCATCCCGACTCCTACTTCAGACAGATACCGGTTATAGCTTCTCTTAACCATTTCTTTTTGTCGATCCTCTCGAAAAACATTTTCACTATCCTCTTCCAGGATTTCACCAATCCAGTGGTAGACACTTTTCGACGCTGCTTCATCACCCGCAACCGGGAATTCAATTGAAACACTATAACGGCGGTATTGACTGTTTAGTAAACGAGTGGTCATGAATTCTTTCTGCGCAAAAGCAGATACAGAAACCCACAAAGAAAATAATATGATGGTTGATTTAGAAGCTTTCATTATCACATACAAAGTTACAAAATAACGGTCTAAATTCACGGTTTCTTTTTCGCTTTTTTTGCATCGATAATTTCCATAATTGACGTTCTTTTCGTATCTTTGCAATATATATTATCGAAATAATAAAATGGCAGAAAATCTAAACGACAAGAGTAATTATTCAGCTAGTAACATACAAGTTCTCGAAGGTTTGGAAGCCGTTCGTAAAAGACCGGCAATGTACATTGGAGATATCAGCGAAAAGGGTCTTCATCATCTGGTCAACGAAACTGTTGACAATTCTATTGATGAGGCCATGGCTGGTTATTGTACCGATATCGAGGTTACGATCAATACTGATGAATCTATAACCGTTCTGGATAATGGCCGAGGCATTCCTGTTGATGAACACAAGAAACTGCACAAATCGGCTTTGGAAGTAGTCATGACGGTTCTCCATGCAGGAGGAAAGTTTGATAAGGGCTCATATAAAGTCAGTGGTGGTCTACACGGAGTTGGTGTAAGTTGTGTAAATGCCCTATCATCTCATATGACGTCACAGGTATTCCGTGATGGCAATATATACCAACAAGAATACGAAATTGGAAAGCCTCTCTATCCTGTCAAAGTAGTTGGCAAGACAGATAAACGTGGTACATGTCAACGATTTTGGCCAGACGCCAGCATCTTCACGACAACACATTTCCAATGGGACATCATTGCACGTCGCATGAGAGAGCTGGCATTCTTGAATGCCGGGCTCAAAATCACTCTGACTGACTTGCGTTTGGATGAGAATGGCAAAACACGGACAGAGGTATTTCATGCTGTTAACGGTTTGAAAGAGTTTGTTCGCTATGTTGATCGCCACAGAGCACATCTTTTCGATGACGTCATTTATCTGAAGACAGAGAAACAAGGTATTCCTATCGAGGTTGCCATCATGTACAATACGGATTATTCTGAGAATATCCACTCATATGTCAACAATATCAATACCATTGAAGGTGGTACGCACCTGACAGGTTTCCGTATTGCATTGACCCGTACACTGAAGGCTTATGCGGATAATGAGCCATCGCTCTCGAAGCAGATTGAAAAGGCAAAGATAGAAATAGCCGGTGAGGACTTCCGCGAAGGTCTTACAGCGGTTCTTTCAATCAGGGTGGCTGAGCCACAGTTTGAAGGTCAGACAAAGACCAAGTTAGGCAACAGTGAAGTATCTGGAGCTGTTCAACAAGCCGTAGGTGAAGCTCTAACCAACTATCTGGAAGAACATCCAAACGAGGCTAGACAGATTTGCGAGAAGGTCATCCTTGCAGCCACAGCACGTATTGCTGCCCGCAAAGCAAGGGAAAGCGTACAAAGAAAGAACTTTATGACTGGGGGAGGTCTTCCTGGAAAGCTGGCCGATTGTTCCAACAAAGACCCCAAAGATTGCGAAATATTCCTCGTAGAGGGTGACTCTGCAGGTGGATCTGCCAAACAAGGACGCGACCGCTACACGCAAGCGATCTTACCGTTACGTGGCAAGATCCTGAATGTTGAGAAGGTACAATGGCACAGAGTGTTCGAAGCCGAATCGGTTATGAACATCATTCAAAGTATTGGCATTCGATTTGGGGTTGAAGGTGAGGACGACCGTGAAGCCAATGTTGACAAACTACGTTACGATAAGATTATCATCATGACCGATGCCGACGTCGATGGTTCTCACATTGACACACTGATTATGACGCTGTTCTATCGATTTATGCCGAAGGTTATCGAAGAAGGACACCTCTATATTGCAACACCCCCACTATACAAATGCTCGTATAAGAATAAAGTGAGCGAATATTGTTACACAGAACAACAACGTATCGCTTTCATGCAAAAGTATTCTGAAGGAGATGAGGACAGCAAGAGTATCCATACGCAACGCTACAAAGGTCTTGGTGAAATGAATCCTGATCAATTATGGGAAACCACCATGGATCCAAAAACCAGACTTTTGAAACAAATTACGATTGAGAATGCTGCTGAAGCAGACGAAGTATTCTCCATGCTGATGGGCGATGATGTTGAGCCAAGACGCGAATTCATCGAAGAAAATGCCACTTACGCTAACATTGACGCATAATATTACGTCTTACTACATACAAAAAAGACAGACCATTTGATCTGTCTTTTTTGTATATTGATACCCTACTAAATTCTAGAATCGTTAATTGTAACGACAAGGATGATGGTACTCGGTGCCCTCGTCTCAAATCATTTAAGAACACTTATCAATCAATACGAGTAAATCTAACCCTCTCGTATGATTGCTTTTGCGAATTCCCACACCACGATACCCGCGGTTACAGATACGTTCAAAGAATGTTTTGTACCGAATTGTGGTATCTCCAGGCAGCCATCACAGACATCAATCACTTCTTGATGAACGCCCTTCACTTCATTTCCAAAGACAACTGCATAACGATTACCGCCATCAACATTCAACTGATGTAACTTCGTGGAACCTTCAACCTGTTCGATACCATATACAAAATATCCTTCTTCCTGTAAATATTTCACTGCTTCAAGGGCAGAACGATAGTAGTACCAGTCCACACTATCCTCACCTCCTAAGGCTGTCTTATGGATTTCAGCATTTGGAGGAGTGGCTGTGATACCACATAGATAAACAGCTTCAACACGAAAGGCATCACAGGTTCTGAAGACTGAACCCACATTGTAGAGCGACCGTACGTCATCAAGTACAACAACCAGCGGAAGTTTGTCGGCTTTTTTGAAGTCTTCGACCGACAATCGTTGCATTTCTATGGTCTTAAGTTTTCGCAAAATATTACCAATTTATTTGAACATGAATGCCATCAGGATTATTTTCGAACTGTATCAACAGCGTTTTACTTTTTTGATCCCAGGCGAATGAAGTTTTTTCTGCTCCAATCTTAACCTCAACAGGTTGCTTTGGAAGCAAAACCCTCATCACATTCGACGTGTTTAGTGGACTTTTTGCCACAAACGAATAGCAGCCTTCACTACGCTGTTCGTCATAAACTCGTGCCGCTGTTGCCAAAACCTGAGCACGTGTGCGATCACTTACCCGCGAGATATTATACAAATAAGCCTGTTGTCCCGGTGCTACCGTCTTTACGGTCACAATAGGTAATTGTGGATCAAACAAGTCTATGAACAATCCTTTCGCCGTATAAGATTTGTCGCTAACCATATTTTCATCCAAAACAGAAATCAAATCATAGTTACCTCTCGACAATGCAAACGAATTCTTCCATTGCAGACGACCTCCTTTGGCATCTTTTTCATAGGCCGACTTAACCATTTCTATCAATTGATGATCACCGTTTTCTTTCAAGACATACTCCTTAGGATCTTGTCTAATAACATAAACACATCCTTTTCCGCACGTATATTTACCTTCAGTAGCCTCTTTTGGCATTCCCAACAGTTCGAAAAGATGCTGTGAAGGAGCCGTATAGGTGTTTCCATTCTGATTCCACCATTCCTGCACACGCTGGAAAGGATCGCTGTCTCTTCCACTATATACCAATACACCTCCGGCCTTAACCCAATCGGCAATATAACGGTGAGCCTGGCTATCCAAAGGTTTCATATTGGAATATGACATCAACAAGACCTTCGTATTCTTCCATGTCTCTGGATAAGAAACATTTTCCAGGTGAACGATATTCACGGGAACGCCGCGCTTCACCAATGGAAGAGCCTCGCCATAGAAATTCGACAACTGCGGGTCATCATATCCTTCAACCGGCTTGGGGGAACGTTGGAACATCAAAGAGTTGGCCATCAAGACACTGATTCCCTGAGACCCGCTGACCTGGTTTTTCGAAAGTGGAATATCATTTAATGAATTAACCATCACTTGCATCTGGGTAGAGTAGAAGCGAGGGATGTTCGCACGCTCATCACTGGTTGCACTTTTCCTATATAACCCTTCATAAATACGGTCCGGCCATGGCATTACCTCATAGTTGTCTGTCTGCGGATAAAGCAGTTGAGCGGTAAAAGTAGCCTGGTAGTTGCGTTTGTAATCCTCCCAGTCTTTAGCCCTGTCCTCAATAGGATCGGTCAGAAAGAATATCTTTCTATTTGTTGGCGCAGTCATCGAAACCATACATCCATATTCCAGAAAAGCCGTTTCAAACACGCGTTCGCGGGCCTTTCCATTAAAGTAGTTTGGCTCTCTGGATGTTCCTGTCCATACTTGGGCGATGTATCCATCTACACAATTCATGGATGCCAAGCTGGCTTCAGGACTAACGATAGACCATTGTGAATAATTCAGCAAAGAATGTGTAGGAACATAACACCTTACATCCATCCCTTTTGAACGCCCATACTCCTTGGCATAGGTGAAACAGTTTTCCAAAGCCCTGTAATACAGATGATATTTCAGTTTGTTTGAGAGATAGGTATTTTCTGCAGAAAGATGCTGAGGACGCCAGTCAAAATGATAATAGTCTTTCCATTCACGTTTGAAAGCATCGCTATATCCGGCCCGAGCCCAAAACTCCGGTTCTTCCAAAAAGATGGCATCGATGCCTGCATCGATGACTTTCTTGATCTGAGTCTCTTTAAAATACTTCAAATAATTGTTGGTCGGAACAATGTATGGCACCATCCTGCCATGCCAAATGGTATCTCCCTGTGCAGTAACCTGTCCTTCATCGAGATGCCATTTACCATCCCAACGACCCGTAAAATAATCTTGATACTCGCCCCAGGCGATACCGGTCATAAAATGAGTTGTATACCCTCGGTCTCTCCACGACTGTACCCGCTGTTCGAAAGAAAGGCCACTGTGTGTGGTTGTGCCATAACACATCACGACATCTGCACGAATATCCGTCACTGGTTTCCACTGAGCGGAAGTCTGAAAGGTGGTTTTTTCGCGTACTTTCTGTGCTTGCGATGGCATGCTGCCTATCAGCAAACCCACAAAAATTAAAAGAGTTTTCATATTGTTTCGGTTGAATAGTTTAAGGATTCCTTTGTTTGGTGAACGTTTCACCAAACATTATTTGGCCTGATATGCCAATGCATACATCTTGATTTGCTTGATCATGGCGAGCAAACCATTCGAACGCGTTGGCGACAGATGGTCTTTCAACCCGATTTTATCGATGAAATATAGTTCTGTATCCAGAATTTCCTGTGGAGTATGGTCGCTTACCACCCGAATCAATAGTGCAACGATGCCTTTTACGATCAAAGCATCACTGTCAGCAGTAAACACCAATCGACCATCGACCTCATCACATTGCAACCATACACGACTTTGACATCCATCTATTAAATTGCTTTCGGTCTTATATTTGTCATTCAGCACATCCAGTTCGTTACCCAAATCGATGAGCATCTGGTATTTATCCATCCAGTCATCGAAACCTGAAAATTCCTCAATTACTTCGTCTTGAAGTTCATTTATTGTCATATGACTATTTCTTTTTTATAAAGTTTAAAATGATGATAAGACCAGTTCGTAGTCCACAACGCCCAGCCAACGGCCAAACTTCTGCCCAACCTCTGTGAAAGATGAGACTTGCTTGAATCCCAAGTTCTCAAAAAGTTTGAAACTCTTTTCATTTTCTTCCGTGATACAAGCAATCAATGCGTGAACGTCCAATGCCCTGCTCGCTTCAATAAGTTTCTGCATCAACAGTTTGCCTAAGCCCTTTCCCGTTGCGGTTGGGTGAAGATAAACGGTCACTTCGTACGTTCTGGCGTAGGCAGCCTTTTCTTTCCAGGGATGAACATAGCAGAAGCCTTCAATGCAACCCTCATTCTCAAAGACAAAATAGGGAGTCTTATCTGTGACAGATTCAATCTGGCTGACAACCTGATGTAAGTCTCTTGGATCGGTGTCAAAGGTATAATTAGAATTTTCTATATAGTAATTATAGATCTGACAAATAGCTTCAGCGTCTTGAATTCGAACTTTTCTAATCATTTAGTGGTACTGTTATCAATTTAAACAGTTTGTCGTTTGGTCGAACTTTAGCTGAAACGGGAATCGATACCCGCCATCCCTTCTCTGCTTTTGGCACCGGCTGCAATTCATATCTAATTTCTTCTGCTTCAAGATACATTACGCCGGTTGTTGGACCTGTAATGAGGAGTTTGTCGCCTAACTCAATCTCGGATGCCTCGAC
>CALNBT010000212.1 GCA_937874345.1 uncultured Prevotella sp. | reverse complement strand
CCGTAATCTCTTTCATCAGGTTTGAAACCAAGATGAATGTTTGCGTCAACGGTATCGAATCCTTCTTCTTGCAATTTATAAGCGGCAATCTTATTCATGAGACCGATGCCGCGACCTTCCTGCATCATGTAAATAATGACGCCTTTACCCTCTTTATCAATGAGTTCCATTGATTTTTCCAATTGCTCGCCACAATCACACCGAAGGCTTCCCAGAATGTCGCCAGTAGCACAGGAGGAATGAACGCGCACCAGGATAGGGTCGTTCAGTGACCATTCACCTTTTACGAGTGCCATGTGCTCTGCCCCGTTACTTTGCTGTCTGAAAGGAATCAGTCTAAAATGACCGTATTTGGTTGGCATGTCTACCTCTTCACCCACCTCGATGATGGATTCTTGTTTGAGCCTATATGAAATAAGGTCGCGAATGGAGATAATCTTCATATCCCATTCGGCGCCCATTTTCTGCAATTCGGGCATACGCGCCATCGTTCCGTTTTCGTTCATGATCTCCATTAAAGCGCCTGCGGGGTATAGTCCCGCCAAACGGCAGAGGTCTATGGCAGCCTCGGTGTGGCCGCTACGACGTAAAACGCCGTTGTCTTGGGCATACAAAGGATTGATGTGCCCTGGACGGCCGAATGTCTGTGGGGTAGATTGCGGATCGGCCAATGCTTTGATGGTCTCGGCTCTATCGTGTGCCGATACACCGGTTGTGCATCCTTCCAATTTGTCAATGGTAATTGTGAACGGTGTTCCAAGCATGGATGTGTTGTCTGACACCTGATGCGGTAAATCCAGTTCCTCACACCGTGAAAGAGTTATGGGGGCGCAAAGCACACCACGCGCATTTTTCAGCATGAAGTTTACTTTTTCTGCTGTTATCTTTTCTGCTGCAATAATCAGGTCGCCTTCGTTTTCCCGATCTTCGTCATCGACAACGATGACAAACTTGCCTTCTTTAAAATCTTCGATGGCATCTTCTATACTGGAGAGCTTGAAATTTTCCATAATGGTGTATCTCTATTTTGTTTTTGTTAATTGGTCTATTCTTTCAGCGATTCTCTGGTTGGTTTGCAGAACTTGTTTCAGGTCTTTCTGCAGGCGCAACCTGAAACTCCACATTCTTATATAAAAGAAAATGCCTAACGGGATGATGATCGCCGAAAGTATGTTTAGCCACTGATGTTCAAAAGGCCGTGTATGGGCCTTGACGGTCAGAATGGGGTATTTGTTTAGTTCGTTCAACACAATTTTATCTCGTGTATTCGAGAGATCGTCGATGAGCTGCTCTAATTGTTCGTTGATACGTTCAATTTCGTGATCGGGCCGATATTTGAAAAACACTTTGATAAAATCTGGAGGCAGAGATAGTCGTTTTTCGTTGACGTACTGGTTAATGCGCTCATCGATTTGGACAAGACGGTTTCTGTCTAATTCGTAATTTGGGTCTTCGATGATGACTTCTTTCCCGGCAATATGCCTTTTCATCCTGATGCCAAGAGTCTTCATGAAAATTTCTTTCCATCGGTCGAGATTAAAGACCACCGAGTCGTTGTTCGCCTTGTATGTAACAAACACGGCGATAGGAATCAGCACACCCGGCGCCAGACCCTTGCCAAAGTTTACCGTCCACATGTCTCCCCGTGCCATTCGGTATCCAGTATTGTCAAGGATATAAAAGATGATGAAGACCAATACCGAAATAATCACCGGAATACCCAATCCTCCTTTTCGAATGATGGCCCCCAAAGGCGCACCGATAAAGAAGAAAATCAGGCACGATATCGCCAGCGAAAGCTTATTCAGAATCTCGATGCGGTGTTCTCGAATCAATCTATCGCCGTTGCTGGTAATCATGCTTCTGAAATTGAGCTCGCTCACTTCAGTCTGAACAGTATTCTGGGCCATTTTGAGTACATTCAGCTTTCGGTCATCCGACAGTTTATTGTAAATGCTGTCAATGTTAAACTTCGCAGACTGGGACCGTTGTATCGCCTTGATCGAGTCGTTCTTGTTGGTTTTCGGGATGAAGTAGAACATTCTGTTGGCATCTGCATAAAATTCTCTGCCAATGCTGTCATAGACCTGGTTCAGCGAGTCTATTCCCAGATTAAGCTGTGACATGCTTTTGGCACGTGCATTCGTTGAAAGGGCAGAAGCATCGGTAAGGTTGAAATCACCGTTATAATCCAGCACGACTTTCTTCATTGAAAAGGTCTCGCGACGGTAGGGTATAGAGGCCCCGCCACCTAATTCCTGCGACTGCATATTCTCGAACCATTCGCCGCTCCACAGGCTCAGCAGCAGATGTTTCTTGTCTGCTGTGCTCTGAAGCATGCCCGAATCGGCCAAGATAATCGCCTGGTCTTCGTAGCTGCCCGTCATCCGGTAAATCATGATGCCATACAGCTTGCCGGTCCTGACATCCTTTTTCTGAACGTAAAGGTTGCTATTGGGGATGCCGTCGTAAAATATTCCTTCCGGAATCTCCAGCTCGGGGTTCTTCTGTTTCATCGATATCAACAGCTGACCGACTTTCAAGTTGGCTTGTGGACCGATGTAATTTTGAAAGTAGAAGGAGGAGAGGGCAATGACGACTGTGATGAAGATGAGCGACCGTAATGTGCGCATCATGGAAATGCCAGAGGCTTTGATGGCTGTCAACTCGCTGCTTTCGCCCAGATTGCCAAAGGTAATCAGAGAAGAAAGTAAAATGGCAAGAGGCAGTGCCTGTGGCACCAGGATGAGCCCCATGTACCAAAAGAACTGTGCCAATATCTCCATTGACAAGCCTTTGCCAATCAGTACATCAACATAGCGCCAAAGGAACTGCATCATCAGAACAAACTGACAAATGAAGAAGGTTCCCGCAAATAACAAACCAAATTGTTTGGCTACGAAAATGTCTAACTTTTTTATACGAAACATGTAAGCCTATCTTTTGGACTGAAGCACATACAACCTGCAAAATTAGCATAAAAAATCAGATTACTGCCTAAATTGTACTTTTTTATGTTTGTCCTGAACCGTTGTACGGATAAATTTGGGATGCAGCAGAAGATTGGCTTGCGTGTGGTAAAACGAAATGTTTGGATTACTTTGCAGGTGGTGATGTGTAATAACTGCGTTTTTTGATGGCAACACGAAAGTAGAACCATCTTAGATAGAACAGATTCATCAACCATGTAAAAGGTTTCGACGATGTATTATTTGAAATTAAAAAGATAAGTGAAACCGTATTTCTGGAGGTGTGAATCGACCCTCTTGCCAAACCCATGCAAATTGTTGTCTAAAGTCAATGGTTTTGATGTCCAATTTGATGCATATTGCCAAGCGATATGGGCAACTTTGTTTTTAGCAGTAAATGAATGGTTGATGCAGTTTGCTGACTATCCAAATGGGGCGTGGGTCATCAAAGGCCACTCGAAAGCCTAAGTCGGTCCAGATCGTCGTTCCACAAGGACTTCAGTGTATCGATATCATCAGGGGCAGCAAAGTCGGTAATCACTAAAATGTAATCGTCCGTGACATCACTTTTTTCCATCTTGAATTCAAAGTATGCCTCGGGATCTTCTTCGTCTAGCCATTGAAACCGTATCAATTTGTGTTTGACCACCTTGATGATCTTCGCAGACCGCGTCTCTTTGTTCCGGTAACCATTTCCCCAGGTAAAGACCAGCGTACCGCCTTGTTCTTGAATACTGTCAGCCATCCATTGCTCCAATCGGTCAACTTCGCTGATTTGGCTCCAAATAATGTTGGGGGAGTTCGATTTTAGCCCTCTTTCTATAGTGATTTGTTGTTTTGGCATTTCGTATTTGCATAGAATCATGATGTCATGCTACAAATATAAGCAAATATCTTTGTATAAACAAAAATGTGATATTTTTTTTGGGCATTTCAAATGTTTATATTACCTTTGCACCCGCAAATAAACCTATTTGGCGGGATAGCTCAGCTGGTTAGAGCGTCGGATTCATAATCCGGAGGTCGTGGGTTCGGGTCCCACCCCCGCTACAATAAATG
>CALNBT010000211.1 GCA_937874345.1 uncultured Prevotella sp. | reverse complement strand
ATAAAAACATAATTTGAATTATGGATTCTAAAAATGGATAGGCAAACAGCGTTCGGCGAACCAATGATGTTACCACAACAACAATGATCGCCGAACGCTGAGAAATTACCCTTTAAAGACGTGTGATTTAAATCTGATTAAACGCTTGATCAAGGTCGGCCAGAATATCGTCTATATGCTCGATACCGATAGACAGGCGGATGGTTGACGGTGTGATGCGCTGTGCTTCAAGTTCTTGGGCAGACAACTGACTGTGCGTTGTGGTATAAGGATGAATCACCAACGACTTCACATCGGCCACATTTGCCAGTAAAGAGAAGATCTTCAACGAATCGATAAACTTCCAGGCTTCCTCTTCGGTGCCGTTGATCTCAAAGGTAAAGATGCTGCCAGCACCATTGGGGAAATACTTTTTGTAAAGCTCATGGTCTCTGTGGGATGGTAAGGCAGGGTGACTGACGCGCTTTACCTTCGGATGCTGATTCAGATAGTCGACAACCTTCAATGCATTTTCTACATGCCGTTCAATCCTGATGGGCAACGTCTCTACACCTTGCAACAGAATCCAGGCATTGAAAGGACTGATGGTTGCACCGGTATCACGAAGGATAACGGCACGGATACGGGTAACATAGGCTGCCTTGCCGGCTACATCGGCAAAGATGGCTCCATGATACGATGGATCGGGCTTTGCGATCGTTGGATATTTGTCGGCATTGGCTTTCCAATCGAAGTTGCCTGAGTCGACGATGATGCCACCCAAACTACTGCCGTGACCGCCGATAAACTTGGTTGCAGAATGAACCACGACATCTGCTCCATGCTCGATGGGGCGAATCAGAATTGGTGCAAAGGTATTGTCAATGATAAACACGATGTGGTGCTTGTGAGCCACCGCTGCGATGGCATCGATATTGGTGACATCCGAGTTAGGGTTACCGAAAGTCTCGGCGAAGATTACTTTCGTATTGGGCTGAATGGCCTTTTCGAGCGCATCAAGGTCGTTGACATTCACAATGGTATTCGAGATGCCCTGTGTTACCAGCGTGTGACTGATGAGATTATACGAACCGCCATAAATATTGTCGGCAGCAATCAGATGATCGCCATTTTGAAGAATGTTCTGCAAAGCATAGGTAACGGCTGCTGCACCACTGGCAACGGCAAGACCTGCTACCCCACCTTCGAGTGCTGCAATGCGCTCTTCGAGTACGCCTTGTGTCGAATTGGTCAGTCTTCCATAGATATTCCCAGCATCACGAAGACCAAAACGGTCGGCCGCATGTTGTGAGTTATGGAAGACATAGGATGTGGTCTGGTAAATTGGCACCGCACGTGAATCTGTTGCGGGGTCAGCTGTTTCTTGTCCTACATGGAGTGCAAGTGTCTCAAGATGAAATTTCTTTTCAGTACTCATATCGTTTTCCTTTCTTTAAATTGAATGATGTCCTTGTATGAATCAACAATTATTTTGTTTATGTTGACGATGCAAAGATACACGATATAGAAAAATAGGCCAAAGATTTTGAAAAGATTGGAAAATATCACTATATTTGCAGGATACAGAAGAAAATAAACAAAGAGATCAACGTTAAAAAGGCATTATGGCAGAAAATAATATCATCGAGACGTTAGACGAAAAAGACATCATGATTCTGCGAACGTTACAGCAAAATGCCAGACTCACCGTCAAACAGGTTGCTGCAGCGTGCCATCTGAGTCTGACACCCGTGTTCGAGCGAATCAAGAGACTTGAAAGAGAAGGCTATATCAAAAGGTACATCACCGTGCTGGATGCAGAAAAGCTGCACCGTGGGTTTGTGGTGTTCTGCAGTGTGAAACTTTCTCCACTGAACAAACAGATCGCGCAAGATTTCTGCGACACCATCACCGAAATCCCTGAGGTGACAGAATGTTATAATATCTCGGGCAGGTACGATTACCTGCTAAAGGTCCACTCTCCCAACATGAAGTATTACCAGGAGTTTGTGCTCAATGTGTTGGGTGCCATTCCAAACCTCGGCACCATCGAGAGTACCTTTGTGATGGAGGAAGTGAAGCATCAGTTTGGGGTTTCAATTTAAACCAACCATCATTCATGCGCACCAACCGGCGATTGGGTTATATCAGTTTATCATATTGCAGGTCGTCCACCGGTTCAAGCCATTCGTTGGAAGCATCCTTGCCGACATTTGTGGTATAGGTAAGATGCTGAAACCAAGAGTCTTTTGCTGCTCCATGCCAATGTTTTGCACCGGCGGGTATAGCATTCAAGGAATTGTCATTGATGGCCTTCAAAAGCTGTTTGCCGT
>CALNBT010000210.1 GCA_937874345.1 uncultured Prevotella sp. | reverse complement strand
ACATTACCTGCTGCAACTTCTTTGATGTTATCTGCATGTTGGGCGATGAATGCTTGAACTTTGCTCGCATAAGCTTTAGCTTCCTCTAACTTGCCACTATTGACTAATTCTTCGTATTTCTTCTGGACAGTAATCAAGGTAGTCTTTACGGCTTCACTATCTTTCTGTTGAAGTTGATTGTGCAATGCGGTTGTTAATGAATCGACCCCTTTTTGATTCATAGCGGACATGCTTGTTGAATCTGCCATGGAATCTGATTTGGCGGAAGAATTTGCTTTGTTGCCACAACTTGAAAACGTTAATGCAATAATGGCAATTCCCATTAAAAATAATTTTTTCATAATTTTTTGTGTTAGTGAATACTTATTGATTATGATACAAATATATAACGTTTAATGATTGAATGCACTATTTATTTAGAATTATTAACGATGGAAAGTAGCCCATGGGAAAGATCAGGATGTAGGTTTTTTTAGTGTTTTATGATTTAGTTGGCATTGATATTTGATGCTGCCAAAATGAAAACCTATTTTATGAAAAAGGAGATTTGTAAATGAATACAAATCTCCTTTTGCGTATACATGATGTAAGTAACCTTACAATTTAGTTTTCGTTTTCGTCACTCCAATCTTCATTGCTCTTGCGAATATACGTTTTGTAACGTAATTTAGCCATATCTTCTGCTGCGCTGAACAGTTTTTCTGCTTCTTCTGGGAATGCTTTCTTCAAAGAGTTGTAGCGAACTTCACCCATGAGGAAGTCATGGAACTTAGAAAAATCTGGCGCTTTAGAATCAAGCAAGAATGGATTCTTGCCTTCATCTGCAAGTGCTGGATTGAATCTCCACAGATGCCAGTAACCACACTCTACTGCCAATTTCTCTTCAGATTGGCTCTTACCCATGCCACGCTTCAAGCCGTGGTTGATACATGGAGAGTATGCGATGATGACAGATGGGCCTGGATAAGCTTCTGCTTCGCGAATCGCTTTCAAACATTGACTCTGGTCGGCACCCATTGCTATTTGTGCAACGTAAACATAACCGTATGTACTTGCCATCAAACCAAGGTCTTTCTTTCGGATACGTTTTCCATGAGCAGCAAATTCTGCGATGGCGCCCAATGGGGTAGACTTTGATGACTGACCACCAGTATTCGAATAAACTTCTGTATCGAGAACAAGGATGTTGATATCTTCACCTTGAGCGATTACATGGTCTAAACCACCGTAACCAATATCATAAGAAGCACCATCGCCACCGATGATCCATTGACTGCGTTTAACCAAATAATGATCAAGTGTCTTCAGCTCCTGACTGGTTTTGCAACCTTTCTCTGCAGCTTCGGCAATGAGTGGTTTTAAAGTGGCAGCAGCAGCTTTAGAGGCATCTGCATCATCTTTGCTTTCAATCCAAGCCTTAGCAGCTTCCTTATATGCTTCGGATGCTTCGGCAGATTCAATAATCTGATTGAGAAGTACAGAGATTCTCTCTTTCATCTTACGATTTCCAATCGTCATACCAAGACCGAACTCACAGAAATCTTCAAACAAGGAGTTGTTGAAAGATGGTCCCTGACCCTCATCATTTGTTGTATATGGTGTAGCAGGAATTGAAGCAGAATAGATAGAAGAACATCCAGTTGCATTAGCAAGCATTTCACGTTCGCCAAATAATTGAGTGATCAGTCTTACGTAAGGAGTTTCTCCACAACCTGCACAAGCTCCAGAAAACTCGAAGAGTGGCTGAGCAAACTGAGAGTTCTTAACACTTTGTTTTACGTCTACCAAAGCTTTCTTGTTCTTTACTTGATGGCGTAAATACTCCCAACGAGCAGCTTCAACATCGTCTCCAGCGAATGGAATCATCTCAAGAGCCTTTCCCTTCTTTGGATTGCCTGGGCAAACCTCTGCACAGTTTCCACAACCCATACAGTCCATTACGCTAACTTGGATGCGGAAATGCATACCAGCCATAGGTTTCGGCACTTTCATCTCCAACGTTTCACCATCAAAGCCTTTCAGTTCTTCGTCATCAAGTACGAATGGACGAATTGTAGCGTGAGGACAAACATAAGCGCATTGATTACATTGGATACAGTTCTCAGGATTCCATTTTGGAATGAAAGCTTCGAAACCTCTCTTTTCAAATGCTGCTGTGCCTACTTCCCATTTTCCGTCAACGGTTCCATTCTCAACAAATGTAGAAACCTTTATGCGCCCACCAGCCTGTTGGTTGATTGGACGCACCAATTCTTTGATGAATTTAGGATCGTCTTCATGATTGTCTGCACTGTCTGTCAAATCAGCCCATGCCTTATCTACTTCAAGAGTCTTGTATTCACCACCGCGATCTACAGCAGCGAAGTTCTTGTCAATGATGTCCTGTCCCTTATTGCCGTATGATTTCTCAATGAATTTCTTCATTTGATCAATGGCAAGATCAATTGGAATAACGTTGGCAATGCGGAAGAAGGCGCTCTGAAGAATGGTGTTCGTACGATTGCCCAAACCGATCTCCAATGCAATCTTTGTAGCATTGATATAATATACCTTGATATCGTTCTCTGCGAAATAGCGTTTTACGTTGTTTGGGATGAAGTTAATCAGTTCCTGACCTTCAAAAATCGTATTCAGCAAGAATGTTCCACCCTTACGCAAGCCCAATGTCATGTCATAAATGTGGAGATAGGCTTGTACATGACAAGCAACAAAGTTTGGTGTATTTACTTGATAGGTAGAATGAATTGGCTCATCACCGAAACGAAGGTGCGAACAGGTGAAACCGCCGCTCTTCTTTGAGTCGTAAGCAAAATAAGCTTGACAATGCTTATCGGTGTTATCACCGATAATTTTCACAGAGTTTTTGTTTGCACCAACGGTACCGTCGCCACCAAGTCCATAAAAGCGTGCTTCAAATTGGTTCTCATTGCCCATTGGAATCTCTGTTTCCAAAGGTAATGAGGTGAAGGTTACATCGTCAACAATACCAATGGTGAAATGATCTTTAGGAACGTTGAGTTCAAGATTCTTGTATACGCTGATAATCTGACCAGGAGTTGTATCGAAAGAGCTAAGACCATAACGTCCACCAACAATCATTGGCGCATTTTCCTTTCCGAAGAAAGCAGACTTAATGTCAAGATACAATGGCTCTCCCTCAGCTCCGGGCTCTTTCGTTCTGTCAAGTACGGCGATACGTTTAACAGTCTTTGGAACAGCAGCCAACAGGTGTTTTACAGAGAATGGGCGATAAAGACGAACAGCAATCATACCAACTTTCTTGCCTTGTTTGCGCAAGTGGTCGATTACCTCGCGTGATGCCTCAGCTGCAGAGCCCATCAAAATGATGATGTTCTCAGCTTCTGGATCCCCATAATAATCAAAGATATGATATTCGCGACCAGTGATATCAGAGATTTTGCCTAAATATTCTTCAACAACATCAGGTACTCCATCATAGTACTTGTTTGAAGCTTCACGATGAGCAAAGAATGTTTCTGGGTTTTCTGCCATACCACGAGTCGAAGGACGCTCAGGTGACATCGCATTGTCACGGAATCTCTGGATGTCATCCATGTCTACCAATGGACGAACATCGTCTTCTGTCATTGCTTCAATCTTATGATATTCGTGAGATGTACGGAATCCATCAAAGAAATTTATGAATGGAATTCTGGTCTTCAACGAAACTAAATAAGGAACAGCTGAAAGATCCATTACTTCTTGCACTGAGCAAGAACTGAACATTCCCCAACCAATTTGACGACATGCCATTACGTCACTATGATCTCCAAAGATTGAAAGAGCATGAGTGGCTATTGTGCGGGCTGCTACGTTAACGACACATGGGAGCAACTCACCAGCTATTTTGTACATATTGGGAATCATCAACAGCAAACCTTGACTTGCTGTAAATGTTGTCGTAAGGGCACCTGCCTGTAAAGATCCATGAACGGCACCTGCTGCACCAGCCTCAGACTGCATTTCTTGAACGGTGACTGTCTGTCCAAAAAGGTTTTTCTTGCCTTTGGCAGCCCATTCATCTACGTGTGCAGCCATTGGTGAAGACGGCGTAATAGGGTAGATGGCAGCCACTTCAGAAAGCATATAGCTTATACGAGCTGCGGCCTCGTTACCATCACAAGTGATAAATTTTTTTTCTCTTGCCATTTTATTTTTGTTTAATATGAATGAATGTTTGTATAATATAAAATAGTAACTCTTAATGTTGCCTTGAAATGATTTGCACTGTTAAAATAGATACTTCCCTTTCTTTCATGTTTGACTTAATAGAGGAATCCGAATAGCCAAATCGGAATGCGATTCCCCTGACCAACTTCAGTATGATACCTTACATAGATGGTATCATTGTTATATCTTATTTTGTGTTCGCTTTTAGCATCACAGATTCTAAATTTCTTTTGTCCATCTACTACATAAAAAGTATCTTTTCGTCCTTGATTAACCAGATGATCTTTCCAAAGACTATTGACAAAGAATGTTTCCATCAAGTCTTGCTCATCCGTTTTTTGAGGATAAATAACAAACGATAAGTTTGTGTTGTGCATCATAACCTTGGTTGGTTTTTTGGGAAATTCTTGTCCAACAGGATAAATGATGTTGACAAGTCGTGCATCTGCCAAATATTTGATGTAATTCATCACTGTTGCACGACTTGTCGTTATTTCGTGAGACAGATTACTGATGTTTGGCGCTTCATGGCCTTCGGTTACCAGTAAATAAAATAGTTTCTTTATCTTGGAAAGATATTTCAATTCAATCTGCTTGATGAGTAAGATGTCTACTTCAGTCATCATATTCATCGTCTTCAAAAGGTTTTCAGAGAAGTTTCTGTCCTCTAAGAAAAATGGATAGAAGCCGTGATGAATATAGTCTTTAAAATATTTTTCTGGACTTGCTTTTGGCAGAATCTTCTTAATAATTGTTTCGTGGTTGCTCAATATTTCATCCAAGGTGTAAGCAGGAAAAGCATTGTTTGTCTTCAGGTTAAGGAATTCTCTAAAAGAGAAACCTCGTAAGTTATAGCTTTTAACGATTCCATTCAGTTCCGGGTTTTCATCTTTCAAGCGCATAACGCTTGAACCTGTAAATACAATTCTCAACTCTGGGAAACGGTCGTAACAACGTCTTAATTCCTTGCTCCAGTTCGGTTGTTTGAAAATTTGGTCAATGAGCAATACTTTACCGCCTTGTTGAACAAAGTCTGCAGCAAAATCATCAATGCTTCTATTTTGAAAATAGAAATTGTTCATGTTGATATAGAGACAGCTATGAGATGCAATATCAAAATTTTCTTTTGCGTATTGCAACAAGAAAGTAGTCTTACCAACACCTCTTGTACCCTTTATGCCAATCATCCGATCATTCCAATCAATCTCATCGATTAAGGTTCGACGAACAAGTGCATTTGTATGTTCCACAAGATTCGCGTGGGTGCGAAAGAAAGCTTCCATTATAGTATCTGTCTATTGAGTATTTCTCTTTGCAAAGATAACATATATTTCTATTATTGACAACTCTATATTACAAATTATCGCTATTTTTTGTTATTTTTGCACTATCATTATAGATAAGAAATTAGGCTTTATGAAACTACATATATTCAATCCAGAGCACGATGTTGCATTAGCTGCTGATATGCGCACATTTACTGCACCTCATGCTGCACGTGAGCTCCGAGCTGATCTAGGATTTCTTCCGGCATTATGGGCTTCTGACGGAGATTTGGTGTTGGTCGATGATGTATGTACAGCGGTCGAAGCAGTACGTCATTTGAAGCAGTATGCCCATGAGGTCGTCTTTGTAAGTGACGCCGATTTAGCCAAAGTACCTATTGATTTTTCATCCCTCACGGTTGAGCCTTGGGGATGGGATTCTGCATTGAAATACAGATTGTTGTGCATCAATGAGACATTTGATAATGTCGTACCTTCGGATGATGAATTGAATCGAATTCGAGGGTTGAGCAATCGTTTGTTTGCCGCTCATAAAGTATTGCCTTTATTGGTTTCTTTGTCTGAACGGTTTTTGGGAGAAAGTTTATATTTCGAAGATAATGCAGAACTGCTTTCAACAATTTTGATGGGAAAAGAAAAGAGTTTTGTATTGAAAGCACCTTGGAGTAGTAGCGGTAGGGGGTTGCGTTATGTTAATAACGACTTTACCAATCATGTAAAGGGTTGGTGTGCCAATATCATTCAACGGCAGGGTGGAATAATGATTGAGCCACAATATCGGAAGATCAAGGATTTTGGAATGGAGTTCTTCGTACATAATGATGCTCATATCGAGTACCTTGGCTTATCTGTCTTTTCAACTGTTCATGGTGCTTACAACGCGAACGTCATAGCAACAGAAGAAATTAAAAGAGAAATGCTTAGTCGGTTTGTTCCCGTTGAATTCTTGGATTTGATTAAAACACATGTTATTTCAATTTTGACTCCCTTATTTAAGGATGCTTACACTGGTCCATTCGGGATTGATATGATGATTGTTAGTGTTAATAATCAGCCAGACTTGTATATACATCCTTGTGTCGAACTTAACCTCCGACACACGATGGGGCATGTTGCTTTGGCACTTTCTACTTTACAAAGTTCTGATCCCAAACGATTGATGGCGATAGAATATTTAGACAAATATCACTTGAAGGTTTCGTTGGCGGGTGATGATTTGGCGATCCCTTATCAACTTTAAAGGGTAGAGTAGGTAAGACTATAAAAAAACGGGGTACTTTTTATTTAAAGTATCCCGCATTATTGAATTGGAAAATATTGGTTATATTCCAATCTTCAGTCCAAGTGAAAAGTAACTGTCATCGGCCCCATCAACCCACTGATATTTGCCCTCAACAAAACCTGCTAATGTTTTTGTGAAGTCATACTTCATACCAGCGCCGAGGTCTACTCCAAGTTTATTGAAGTGGTCGGCATGATAATACGTTGTTCCAACGATAGGATATATAGTAAAATTCCTTTCTAATCGAATGTTATAGTGAAAGTCGGCATCAATATGGAAAAACTTTTCGTCATTGAAATAATAGTTGAAACTAGGAGATAGCTCAAAGTTGTTCGTAAGATCAGCTGTGAAGCCAACACCTACTCCGAAGTCATGCCGGAGATTACCTTTAATATCGATACTTGTAATTTGTGCAGATGCAGCAAGGGTCATGACACAAAAAATTAAAGTTGCATAAAGCTTTTTCATAATCATCTTGTTGAATTAATTAAATATTTGAAATCAAGGCATCAAATTGAATTTGACTCACCTCTTCAATTACAAAACTAATGAATTTTATTTAAAATGTCATAGAAAAGTTCTTAATTATTGTTTAATATAGTGTGTTCCTGTGTCTTAAAAGTATAATT
>CALNBT010000209.1 GCA_937874345.1 uncultured Prevotella sp. | reverse complement strand
TGGATTCACTTCAAAATGAATATGGAATCAAAGTTCCAATCATTTTGTTTCTTTACCCACGCGATGGTTCATCCTGGTATACCAAACTATCATCAAAAGATTATTTGAAACTATATAATAAAACGCACAAAGAATTACAGGAACAAGGAGTGACAAATGTTATTTATGGTTATTCTTTCTCGGGTGTAACATCTGAAAGTGTACTGAAAAACGAACTACCAACCGGCATTGACGTCATTCATCTGGCTTTGTCTTATCCGGAAGATTACAAAAATAAGAATGATTACGATACAGTGTTAAACACACAACTCCAAATGATGACAAAGGTTGCCAAAGCCCAACATCTGATATCCGGTTTATCTTGTGGCATGCAAGGTATTCCTGATCCGACGTTCTTTTCTCAAACATTATTACCTTTGATCAAACAAAGCAAATTGACATTCTTACTGTTTGGTCCTAATCAGGGAACTTCAGAGCAGAAACGTTATGATGTCCCCTATCCAGGTGAATCAAATAATGTCATTTCCGATTTCATGCAATTTTACAACGATCCTTCAACACTATTCTTGAAAGACCTTAACGGATTGTATGTGAAATCAGAACGTCAAAAGTATTCTGAATAAATCAAATCCCTCTTATAAATCATTCTCTTCACAATTAATAATACCGTTTATCATATAATGAACCATCGCATATCACTTCGCCTTGTACTTATTTACTACAATGCAGGCTTACCACTGTTTCCTTTCCGTACGGATAATTGGTAAAACAAAATGATACCGCCAAATCATAAAATCGATTCTCGAACGTTTACAATAAAACGACATAGATAATCCACACCTCGTAAATTAATAATTCAAATGAAGAAAATAATTTTAATTTTCATGGCCATGTTTTCTACTGAAATGCTTTCGGCACAAACCGGCAAACCTGCAATACCTGTTGACCCTGTCATTGAAAATAATATTGAGCAAAGGCTCAAGAAGATGACATTGGATGAGAAATTGGGACAAATGTTAGAGATGAGCATCGACTGTTTCGGATCGATAAACGTAGAAAACCCAAAAGTTGATCGAAGTAAGATAAGGCACAAATTATTGGTATATGGCATGAAGGATGATGAGATCTCTTCCATCATGAAGTTGTCTGATGATGAAATTTCCAAAAAATTAGCCAGCTATAATCTTGATATTTATAAAGGCGAATCGAAGATGAAATGGAGTATCAACGAATTGACGCTTGATACCACCATTGCAAAATATAAAATAGGTTCCGTTCTGAACGCACCGGCTACTCGCGCACAGACTGTTGCAGACTGGCAAAAAATAATTGGTACGATACAGAACAAATCCATGAAGTACATCGGGATACCATCTATTTACGGTTTGGATAACAACCATGGAACAACCTACATTCAAGGCGGAACATTATTCCCCCAACCGATCAATGTTGCAGCTTCATTCAATACCGATCTGGCAACAACAGTCGCCAGAATATGTGCTTATGAAAGCCGAGCCGCAAATTGTCCATGGGCTTACAACCCGACAATAGACCTTGGACGTGACCCTCGTTGGTCTCGCATCTGGGAAAGTTATGGTGAAGACCCTGTTGTCAACAGCAGAATGGTAGAAGCTGCCATTCTGGGCTACCAGGGTACCGATCCCAATCATCTGGGAAAGTATCAAGTAGCCACGTCTATCAAACATTACTTTGCCTATGGTGCACCATTCTCGGGAAAAGATCGAACACCAGCATATCTTTCTCCTTCTGTGCTGAGAGAGAAATACTTTGAGCCATTCAAATGTGCCATTCAAGCCGGCGCCTTGTCGCTCATGGTCAACTCAGCTTCTGTCAATGGCGTGCCTATGCATGCCAGTTGGGAGTATCTTACAAAATGGTTGAAGCAAGATTTGAATTGGGATGGAATGATTGTAACCGACTGGGCAGACATCAACAACCTCTTTACGCGCGAACGAGTCGCTAAGGACAAGAAAGATGCCATTCGAATAGCCATCAATGCAGGTATTGATATGAGCATGGACCCCTACAGTGTTGATTTCATCGCATTACTCAAGCAATTGGTCGAAGAAGGTTCAGTCAAGATGAGCCGTATTGATGATGCTGTACGTCGTATTCTCCGCTTGAAATATCGTTTAGGACTGTTTTCACAGCCCAATACAGGTGGCAAAGACTATAGCAAGTTTGGCAGTCCAGAGTTTGCACAGGCCTCTCTTCATGCTGCTGAAGAAAGCGAAGTTCTCTTGAAAAATGAAGACAACGTGCTGCCATTAGCCAAAGGGAAGAAGATTTTGCTGACAGGTCCAAATGCCAACCAGATGCGATGCCTCAATGGTGGCTGGAGTTACAGCTGGCAAGGTTCTAGGGTTGAAGACTTGTCTCAACAATATAACACCATTTATGAAGCGCTGTGCAATAAATACGGTGCTGAGAACGTCACCTTGAAACAAGGTGTCACTTACAACGAAGATGGTTCTTATTGGGAGGAAAACCAGCCCAACATTACAGAAGCAGTACAGGCGGCTCAAAATGCCGATGTGATTGTTGCCTGTGTTGGAGAAAATTCATATTGCGAAACACCTGGCAATCTCAACGATTTAAGATTATCTGAGAATCAGCGCAACCTTGTCAAACAACTGTCTGCAACCGGAAAGCCTATCATCTTGATACTCAACGAAGGTCGTCCTCGCATCATTGCTGATATCGAGCCATTGGCAAAAGCAGTCGTTCATATCTTCCTTCCAAGCAATTATGGAGCTGATGCGTTGGCAAATCTACTCAGCGGAGATGTCAACTTCAGTGCAAAAATGCCCTATACCTATCCTAAAGAAATCAATTCTTTGATCAATTACGATTATAAGGTAAGCGAAGAAGTCTCAACCATGTCAGGTAGCTACGACTATGACGCAAAAGTTACACAGCAGTGGCCATTTGGATTTGGCCTTAGTTATACCACTTATCGTTATGATAACCTGAAGGTTGACAAACAAGACTTTGGTCCGCAAGATAACTTGACCGTAACTTGTGACGTAACCAATACAGGAAACCGAGTTGGAAAAGAGGCCGTTCTTCTGTACAGTAGCGACTTGGTTGCCTCAATCGTTCCGGATAGCCGCCGTTTACGCATGTTCCAAAAAATTGAATTACAACCGGGTGAAACCAAGACGGTAACCTTCCAGCTTCCTGCTAAAGACTTGGCTTTTGTAGGGGCAGATGGAAAGTGGGTGTTGGAAGAAGGTGAATTTATCCTGAC
>CALNBT010000208.1 GCA_937874345.1 uncultured Prevotella sp. | reverse complement strand
GATCGCATACAAAACTCAAGGCCAGTTGCCAGCCAGTTCAGGGCAGATGTAAAGCCAAAGATTACAAATCCTGAAAGATCAAAAGAGGTTGTAAATCCTTTTTCCGAAAGATTTCAAAAGAAATTTGAAGCATCCGGTGGTAATTTGAAGAAAGTTTCTAAGCTTCTTGGATCTGAAAGCTCATCGAATACTTTGAATGAAAGCTCTTCAATTAAAAATTTATTAGTTGAAGGTAATATTATTGAACATCAAAGGTTTGGCATTGGAAATGTTATTCGTGTTGAGGGGAGTGGAGAAAATACGAAAGCAACTGTCGAGTTTAAAAATTCAGGCGTCAAACAATTACTTCTTAAATTTGCTAAGTTCAAAATACTTTCATGATTTGATGTCCATTATTTTCAAAGATTACTGTCTTCAAATAGATTTGTTTGAACAAACCGAATCATTATTCTTTTCTTCATCATCGAATTTTAGATCTTAGACTCAGGACGAAAATCTATTGCCGATTGGATTCCAATGACATTGACTATCAAACTCATTGAAATTGACTTGCGCTTTCATTGGTTTTGTCGGTCAATATCAATGGGTTTGCAAAAACCTTTGGCATACCTGTTTCTGTCATTAGAAACAATCGTATATTGATCTTCTGCATTGCGGTCACGCAGGGTGGAAATACACTCATGGAATAGTCGTTTTGTCGTATTCTAAGCTTTTCGAAACGAGCTTACACCATCATAATCAAAGGATTGAAAGCCAAACTGAGCAACATTCAGAGGGTAGTAAAATATTGATGATAAGTTTGTTAATAAAAAGTTTTTGATTACCTTTGCGCTTTAAATATAAACAGGTATACTAAACAGCATAATTTATGTCAAAAAGATTTGTCGAACATAAAGGACTCAATTTGACCGAAACCAATCAGGATATATTGGCAGAGTGGGAAAAGAATGACATCTTTCACCGTAGTATAGAAGAACGTGAAGGATGTCCACAATATATCTTTTTTGAAGGTCCTCCTTCAGCCAATGGTCACCCAGGAATCCATCATGTTCTGGCTCGTGCAATCAAAGATACATTCAATCGTTTCAACACCATGAGCGGATACCAAGTAAAGCGCAAGGCTGGTTGGGATACTCATGGCTTGCCGGTAGAGCTTAGTGTCGAAAAAGAGTTGGGTATTACAAAGAAGGATATTGACAACAAGGATTCAGACAAGTATATTTCTGTTGAAGACTATAATCAAAAATGTCGTGAAAATGTCATGAAATTTACAGAAGAGTGGCGTTCTCTGACAGAAAAGATGGGTTATTTCGTAGATCTGGATCATCCCTATATCACATACGAAAATAAGTATATTGAAACGCTTTGGTGGCTGCTGAAACAGTTATATAACAAAGGATTCCTGTATAAAGGCTACACCATCCAGCCATATTCTCCGGCAGCCGGTACCGGGTTGAGTTCGCACGAATTGAACCAACCTGGATGTTACCGTGACGTGAAGGATACTACTGTTACGGCCTTATTCAAGGCTGATGATGCCAGTTTGGAACTTTTCGATAAAGACTTGGCTCACAGTGACTGGGGATCGACATACTTCGTAGCTTGGACCACAACGCCATGGACGTTGCCTTCAAATACGGCATTATGCGTTGGTCCAAAGATTAAGTATGTCTCCGTACAGACTTATAACCCATACAATGGGCAAAAAATAAACATCATCCTTGCAGAGCCTCGGTTGAATGCGTATCTTTCTCAAGACGGACTTGTTCCAGACGGACAGGCGTTACCAGCCTTTGACAAAGACAGCAAAATAGTTCCTTATAAGGTTTTGAACCAGTATGTTGGTACCCAATTGGAAGGTTTGCGTTATGAACAATTGATGCCGTGGGTTAAGCCAACTGAAAAGGTTGACGACAATGCAGCTTCTTTTGTTTTGGATTATGCTGAACAGCATCCTGACAAGATCTTTGTTGGCGAAAACGGACGCGACAAATTTGTTGAGATGGGTAGCGAAGCCTTTAGGGTTATTCTTGGAGATTATGTTACAACTGAAGACGGTACAGGTATCGTTCACATTGCACCGACTTTTGGTGCTGATGATGCCAAAGTGGCAAAAGATGCACATATACCAGCTCTTTATCTCATCAGCAAGAAAGACGAGACCCGACCTATGGTTGATCTCCAAGGGAAATACTATACAATCGCCGAATTAGATAACCATTTTGTTGATCTCTGTGTTGACGTAGACAAATACAACCATCATGCGGGTGATTATGTAAAGAATGCATATGATCCAAAATTCAATCCAGATGGATGGTGGGATATGATTGCTTCTGAAAGAGCTGAAGACTTGAACCTCATCATGGCGATGGAGATGAAACAGGAAGGAACTGCCTACAAGATAGAGAAGCATGTTCACAACTATCCGCATTGCTGGAGAACAGACAAACCGATTCTCTATTATCCTCTCGACAGTTGGTTTATCAAAGATACAGCCAAGAAAGAAAGAATGGTTGAACTCAACAACACCATTCATTGGCAACC
>CALNBT010000207.1 GCA_937874345.1 uncultured Prevotella sp. | reverse complement strand
AATATTGATGAGACGTGGATCTTTTCCCACGATGCTAGGGTATTGGGGAGCAGTACCTTTTAGTAATGTTGGAAAAGTTGACAGTAAAGGATTTGAATTGAGTGCCGTTTGGAATACAAAACTCAATAAGGACCTTCATTTAGAAATGAGAGGAAACTTAACCTATAATCAAAATAAATATGTTTATATCGATGACCCTGATTATCCATACGTATGGCAAACCTGGACAGGAAAACCACTTAGCCAAACAACTGGATATATCGCGGAAGGATTGTTCAATTCAGATGAAGAAATTCTTTTGCATGCTGACCAAACAGGATTAGGAAGCACTCCGAAGATTGGAGATATAAAATACAGGGACATTAATGGTGATGGAAAGATTACATCTGAAGATCAAGTCATGATTTCTAAATATGGAAATGTTCCAAGACTTCAATATGGCTTAGGATTAAGTGTAGATTGGAAGAATTTTGATCTTGGCGTATTCTTTAATGGCTCGAGTAAAGTTACCAAATGCATACAAGGTATGGCTCCATTCCATGGTAATGAAAGTGGTAACAGAACAGTTATGCAATGGGTAGCTGATAATTATTGGTCAGAAGCTAATCCGAACCCTAATGCAACCTATCCTAGACTAGGTTTGACTGATGCAGATGATGCGAACAACACTCCAAATAGTACTTTTTGGATGAGAGATTTCAGTTTTTTAAGATGGAAAAGCCTTGAAATTGGTTATACATTTAAATTCTGCAGAGTCTATTTTAGTGGGGACAATCTCGCGGTATGGAGCCCATTTAAATATTGGGATCCAGAAATATGGTGGAACACGTATCCATTACAGAGAACTTTCAATATCGGTCTACAAGTTAAACTCTAAATTTTGAACAAAATGGAAACAAAATATTTGAAGAAAATTGCTAAATTAGCAATACTCATATTCTTTTTATCATCGTGCAATTATTTGGATATCGTACCTCCTGCAACGCCAGATTTTAAGGATACGATGAAGGATAGAGACGCTACACTTGGGTTCTTATATTCTTGTTATGCTGGAGTTAGAGAACTGAGTGGTAATTGGATATTAAGATATTATATGTCTACTGACGAATTTGTCGAGCCAGCTCTTTATCAGCATGATGAACAATATATGTCATATAATCAAGTGACACCATCAGCACATACGGGCATTGGTCCGTGGGGTAGTTGTTATAATAATTTAGGACAGTGTCACCTATTTATCAAATATATAGATGAACTTAAGCCAGATAATGTCACTGAACAAGATAAAGTAAGGTGGAAAGCTGAGATCAAATTCCTTGAAGCATTCTATCATATGGAGTTACTTAATGCATATGGTCCTATTCCATTAATAAATAAATATATACAGCAAGATACACCAAAGACAGATTTCCCGGGTAGGAGTCATTATGATGTTTGTGTTGATTCAATTTGTAAATGGTTTGATGATGCATCGGTTAATCTGCCTGCAACTGTTCCTGTCGAAGAACTTGGCCGAGCGACTTCTACAGCTTGTAAAGCTTTGAAAGCTAGAGTATTACTATACGCAGCTTCTCCACTATGGAATGGAGCTTTTCCATTCCCAAACTGGAAGAATCCTATTTATGAGTCTGGCAAGAACGGTAAAGAGCTGGTTAGTAAAACTTATGATCAAACGAAATGGACTAAAGCTCTTGATGCATGTAATGACGCAATCCAATTGAGCACTACCGATGGTAAGAGACAATTGTTTGATATTGAGTCTTCTGAGATTCTGAGAAATAATGATAAATTAAATTTGCCAACTTATATTGGGGCTGATTCCACTTTCAGAAAAAAGGTAATGCAAATGCGTTATTTGATGACATCTACTGAAGAAGAAGGAAACCATGAAATTATTTTTGGTGTATTGCAAGGTGAAACTAATGTTATTTCGGAATGTATTCCTCACGGTGTAACCTTAAATAGCTCTGGCAATCCGATTGGAGGTTGGTCAGGAGCTTCACCTACATTATACTCCATGGAACATTTCTATACGAAAGATGGGAAATTACCAGAAAAAGATGAAAATTTCTATCCGAAAGAAAATTGGTTAGAATCTGCCGGATTGAGTAATACAAATATTATTAAGCTGAATGCTTACCGAGAGCCTCGCTTTTACGCTTGGCTATCATTCGATGGTGATGAATATGGACAGTTAATGAATGATGGTTCACCTCTTATCATAAATGTTCGTAGTTCAGATAAAAAAGCCCAAGGCTATAATCCGTCACTTTACCAAAGAGACAATAGCCAGACAGGTTTCTTTATCAAAAAGCTTGTTCAACCTAATATGAGGTACAGGAAGGATGGAGGTAATAATATGCGTCTTACACCTAGACCATACCTTAGGTTGGCAGAACTTTATCTAAACAGAGCAGAATGTTATGCAAATCTGGGAGAAACCCAAAAGGCGTTGGATGATTTGAATGTTATTAGGCGTCGTGCGGGTATTCCCGAATTGTCCACGAGAGATATTACCCCTGAAAACGACATTCTTCAGTGGGTCCATCAAGAAAGATATATTGAATTATGGGGAGAAGGACAACGGTATTATGATTTGCGCAGATGGTTAGAGGCTCCTGAACACTTGAAAGCTGGAACTCGAGAAGGCCTTAATGCACTACAAAAGGCAGATCCTTCATTTGCAGAATTTAATCAACGTACAAAAATTAATCAGCCTTTCCAATGGGCAAATAGAATGTACTTATTACCAATTACAAATAGTGAACTTTATAGCAATCCAAATCTAGTACAATCACCTGGATATTAATTAGAAGAATATGAATATGAAAACAAAATATTTATTTTGGCTATTGATTCCTCTCATGCTGTTTTCTTGTAAGGATTCTCAGTATGAATTAGACAACTTAGTTCCAAAGCAATACCATTTAATTTCCTATATTAAAAATTATGGGACGCACAATCTAAATTTGTTTACAACACAGAAAGAGGTTCAAGACACCTTGGTTCTAATAAAGTCTGGTAGTGACCCCAAACGCTCGTCTACCCTTCATATGTCAGTATTGTCCCAACAATTGTTAGATTCTATATATAGCCAGGCTCTTGGAATAAATTACCAATTAATCCCGTCAACTGCATATAATTTCAATGATGGTGCTGAAATCCAGTTTAATTCAGAGACCGCTGGACAATATTTCCCCATTACATTTAAGCCACTTGAAATTTATAAGCTTATTGAAAGTAATCCAAGCGCAAAGTTCGCTCTCCCATTACAATTGGTTAGCAGTGCAGACTCAGTTAATTCTGATATGAACAATGTGCTTTATGTCGTTGATGTTAAGAGCCCTGTAATAGGATTCCAACAGAATGAGACTTTCGCAAAGATGATTTATAAGAGCCTTGATATTGAAGTTCCGATGATTATCAATAATTGTGATGCAAACAAGTGGGATATTACTGGAACACTGAATGATACCAACCTAGATCAATTTGCAACACAATACAATTCGTTCCACGGAACTAACTATAACCTTTTACCAAAATCAGCTTATGTATTGAACAGTCTAGGTTTCTCTAAAGGATCCTTAATCGGCTCTCTAAAGATGACAATCAATCGGGCTCAATTAGAAAATGATAAAACATACATTTTACCATTGGTCATAAAATCAACTTCTATGAGTGAGCAGATGCAAATAGATACACAGCCTGTTTATCTTATCATAGCTAATCCCTACTATGGAACAAGAGAAATTGATCGCAGCAATTGGAAAATACTTTTCTGTAATAACGATAATCGTGTTGGTGGTACTTCAGATAATGCCGGTGCAAAAGCAATCCTTGATAACAATCTCAATACATACTGGCATACTGGCTGGCAATTACCTAAAGCTAGCAGTTTCTCGCAGAACAATGTAAATGGAGATGATTACGATTACACTAATTCTCAAGGATATCATGCTTTCAAAGGATCTCGAAGTGCAAATAATACAGTTATTGCAATCGACCTAGGTGCAGAGAGTCATTTGGTCAGTGTAGGCATTATCCAACGACCAGGCTCTTACACAGACATGCACGAAGCTGATATTTATGCATCAACAGACAGTGAATTTAAGTTCACACCAGTTGGTAAAGGCGGAAATATCGATGATTATACTCAAGTAGCTCTCAACAATTGGAACCTTTTTATGTCTATTAGCGTTCCTCATGATAGTGATTTACATTGGTTTGACTTAAATTCGAACCAAAAAGATTCTGGCGGAGTGAAGGGAAGAATGATCAAGATCGCTTTTAAGACTTCTTACAGAGATCCTAATTTAAGTTTTGCCGAGTTTAAAATCATTGAGTTATTGAGTATAAATGGTGAAGCTGTAAAATAACTTTTTCATTGAATTTAATCGTTTATGACTGTTTTACGTGAGTTCGCTGAACTCACGTAAAATTATCAATATCAAAATAAGAGTACATCCAATAAATAAACTTTTTTGCATATGCCAATGACGCTAAAAGGCCTATATTTCAACATCAATGTCAATAATTTTACATAAATCATCTGACATAAAGAATATTTTAGTAACTTTGACGCCTGTGAACATAGGGAGATCATCGTGCGCTAGATGATGTTTTACAAGTATAAACTTGCTTCAGTTTCGACTGAAATGCAATGAATGAATGAATAACATTTCAACGAACTCACCCTAAGACCGCTAGATATCAGAAAACCTAAATATTAATGGGGCAACATAATCGCCCCAACTTCATTTGAACAAATTTTACCTACATGAAAACCGTCATTTTCTACCTGTCGTTATTTTCTATTTGTTTGACGACAACATTTCCATGTCATGCGCAAAAGCTGGCAGGTAAAGAATATCCATGGGCATGGACTGGATTTACCAGGCCTGACAATGTAAACCCGATTATCTCTCCAAATCCCAATTCTGTTTTTTATTGTCCGATGAAAAATCAGACAGTAGCCTGGGAAGAAAGCGACACTTTCAATCCGGCAGCAACCATCATGAATGGAAAAGTTGTGGTGTTGTATCGCGCTGAAGACAATTCGGCTACGGGTATTGGGTC
>CALNBT010000206.1 GCA_937874345.1 uncultured Prevotella sp. | reverse complement strand
CAATGAAATTGATGTTCAATCTCAATCACTTTGCAGTGCACTTTCCTGAAAAATGAACGTTCATTTTCATGATTTTGTGCAATCAGATTTGAACATCAGCTATTAAGTTGTTGATAATCAGTGTTGTTTGTTTTTCGAATATTTCTGTCCAATCCATTTGTTGGGCAGAATATTTGATTCTCAATGAAGTATTTGTTGAGAAATTTCACATGGTTGAACCATTTATTTTTTTTCATTTTTGTTTAGACTTTTAGAAGAATGGGGAGATTTCTGCAAAAAGACAGTATCCCTTTATCGAGTTGAGAATAACTGATTTTCGCCATTTTCGTAAGGCCTACTGGCAAAAAAATGTGATCTTTTTACTATCTTTGTCGTTGTATATGATAGCTTCATAACATTTGCAAGCCAATTCTTCGCCTTGAAAATGGAAGCATTTATCTAAATTTTATTGATATAAAAGGTTATGCAACAAAAGAAACTACTTCTTATTTTCTTAGCAGGAGTCTTCTCTTTCGGGACAGTGATGGCACAGGATTCGGACTTTGATCTAGGTTCACAGCGGTCTGAATCGCAAGATATCTGGAAGATCCCTGGCGAAAAAATCGATCACAAAGGGCTTGTTGTCAATCCTACGCCACAGCACATGGAACTGAAAGGCGAAGGAATGCTTGATATTACGCCGGGGGTTAATTTGAAAACAACAATAAGTGACAAACGTATAGACTGGAAACAAGATTTGAATTTTCTCACTTGGGCCAACAAAGGTGTTGTTTTGAAACTCTCAATTGGTAAGATGCCGTCACAAAATGCTAAAAATATTGAGGGAGCCTATACGTTGTCGATTGACAAGACCGGTATTAATATTGTTGGTTACGATGATAAAGGAGTGTTTTATGCCATCCAAACACTAAGGCAACTCATTGAAAGTCCTTCAACAGCGCAGGGAAAGCGTTTACCTTATCTGTATATATCTGATTATCCTGTATTCCCATATCGTGGAGTCGTAGAAGGATTTTATGGTACCCCTTGGTCACATGAGGTTCGATTGTCCTTGATCAATTTCTACGGTCGCAACAAGATGAATACCTATATCTACGGCCCGAAGGATGATGCTTATCATAGTTCACCCAACTGGCGCCTTCCTTATCCGGAGAAAGAAGGGCAGAATATTCATGAATTGGTTGAAGCTTGCAAGCGCAATAGGGTAGACTTTGTATGGGCCATCCATCCAGGAAAAGACATCAAGTGGAATGAAGAAGATTACAATAACATCGTTCATAAGTTTGAATTGATGTACGATGCCGGTGTACGTTCATTTGCAATCTTCTTTGATGATATCGAAGGTGAAGGTACAAATCCTAACAAGCAGGTTGAATTACTCAATCGCTTGACCACCGAATTTGTGAAAAAGAAAGGCGACATTTCTCCTTTGATACTTTGTCCAACAGATTATTCCAAGCTATGGGCTAATCCTACGCCACAAGGCAGTTTAAGTATCTATGGTCAGAAGTTGGATCCCTCAATCAAAGTATTTTGGACTGGCGACGTAGTATGTAGCGACGTTACTCGTTCTACGTTGGAATGGGTGAACACTCGCATCAAGCGTCCTGCTTTCTTTTGGTGGAACTATCCAGTCACAGACTATGTCAGGCATATTGTATTGCAAGGACCGGTGTATGGATTGGACAAGTCGCTCACTTCGCAAGAGATGAGTGGACTGGTCAGCAATCCGATGGAACATGGAGAAGCATCAAAGCTTTCTTTGTATAGTGTAGCCGATTATACGTGGAATCCAGCTGCCTATAATGCCATTGACAGTTGGGAGAGAGGCCTTGAGGCCATTGCTCCGCAGGCAAAAGAGGCTTATCGTACCTTTGCCATCCATTCAGGAGATACTGAAACCGGATATCGTCGAGATGAATCTTGGGAGACCAAAACTTTCCGTATGGCTAATTACACACCTGAACAGTATGATACCTTGTTCAATGAGTTTGAAAAAATTGAGCGTGTACCGGCCGAAATGACAGCGAATTGCGAAAATAAAGCACTTCTCGCAGAATTGAATCCTTGGTTGATTGAATTTGGAAAGTTAGGAACACGTGGCAAAAATGCCTTGAGGTTAATGGATCTTTATAAGAAAGGCGACACGGAAGCATTTTGGGAAACATATGTAAATAACTTCATGAGCCCTGACGATCGAAAGGCATACGAAGCCCATCGCTCGGGTACAATGAAGTTACAGCCTTTCTATGAGATGGCGATGGCAGATTTGGGCGAAGCATTTTATCAGCAGGTAGCAGGCAAGAAACCTTTTGTCTGTCGTGCAATAGGTTCCTATCCAAATCTGAAAACAGTGTTGAGCACATTAATGTTCGACAATGATACCACCAGCTTTTATACCTCGACCGTATCACAACAGACAGGCGAGTGGGTTGGTGTAGACCTCAGCGAGCTGGCTCCTGTGAATGAAATTCATATTTTGCAGGGTAGAAATTCGGTCGACGATGTAGATTATTATGATCATGCCACATTGGAGTATTCTGTAGATGGACGGTCTTGGCAGTCGCTCATCGAGGATATGCAGAAGCTATATGATGTGCGTTGGACAGGTTCTCCAGTGTATGCCCGATATATCCGCTTGCGCAAATTACCTTCTGAAAAGAAGAATTGGATTGCCATCCGGTCGTTTGAAGTGAATCCCGCGAGGGCTGACCGATTGGGATTTGACTTACAAGCAACCGACTTAAGTCGGGCTGTTCTGGCTTTTGACAAACAACCTACCACTTCGTTTGATCTTTCAGGTACCATGTCTTTTGGGGTGAATAAGGGCGTTACCGCTTTCACCCTACTGATGAAGTTACCGGAAAATGGTTCCATCAAGATGAATATGTACGATAAAAAAGGCCGTTTAAAGGCAGAAAATACCATTACATCGTCAATCTATCGTTTCGATGTACCAAAGAAAGTAACCAAAATTTCATTAGAAGGCAAAGCTAATATCTTTGAAGTTATAGCTCGATAAATGCAGATCATCATCCGTGTTGTACCAATTTGGACAACAAATTTTTAGGTATGATTAGTTAAAACGAGGAGAAGAGTGCCCAATCTTCTCCTCGTTCTTTTATTTGTTCAGCTTTATCTCCAATCAATTATGTGCAGATGTGGATCTTTTCTTCATTATATTGTGAATCTTTCTAAGAAATCTGCAAGCTGAATTAACGCATTTCGTTCTTTGTTGTCCATAAACGCATCATTCTTTTTC
>CALNBT010000205.1 GCA_937874345.1 uncultured Prevotella sp. | reverse complement strand
ATTAGGATAGCTTAAAGCTAACCGGAATGTTGTATTTTACTTTTACATTCTTGCCCTTTTGTTTGCCGGGTTTCCATTTCGGCATGCTTTTTACGACTCTCAATGCTTCTTTGTCTAACGAAGGATCAACCGCTCTGACAACTTTCGGATTGAGAATAGACCCATCCCTGTCTACCACGAACTGTACAACAACCCTACCTTGAATACCTTTTTCTTGTGCTTTGGCAGGATATTTAACGTTGGTATTGAGGTATGTCATCAATTTGCTGACGCCTCCTGGAAACTCGGGCATCTGCTCTACTACTTCATAAACGCCATCTTCTGAGATAATGTCTTTCAGTTGATTCTGTTTCTGAGTTGTGTTTTCTGCCGTTTTCAACCGTTTGACGGCGTTTACATGTTTTTTTCTGACCGCTACCTTCTTTCGAACCGGTGTTACCGTCTTTTGGGTTACTTGAGGTTCTGATACGATAGAGCGAGCCACGCTCTCGATATTACTGACCACTAGTAGTGCTGCTACCAATGGAATAGAAAGTAGGTATTTTGCCTTTCCTATGGATTTTGTTCTGCGTTTATTCATCATTTGAATACGTTTTTTAAGAGGTAAAACATTGAAATTATTTGATATTGTAGCTACATTCTGATGATAAGCCAAACCTAACAGATGGTATTGGTAAGTCTTTGGGTTGCTTCCTTCTTCTATGACATGGCGATCGGCCAAGAATTCCAAATTGATTCTGATCTCCCGCTTGAGTAGCCATATAAAAGGATTGAACCAACAGATGATGGTAAACAATTCGGCCAGCACTGCATCTATGGAGTGATTCTGGTCTACATGTGCCTGCTCGTGTACAAGCACTTCGTGCAGCTGCCCTTGCTCTTGAGCGTTAGGATTGACAAAAATCCAATGAAAGAACGAAAATGGACTGCCGTTTTCATTGATAACATGCACCTTCTTTCCCTCTATCCTGGTGGCCTTTGACCGTGATGCCAGTCGGCAAATCGTTAGGAGCTGGGTCAGAAATCGAGTTGAAAGCACTACAATTCCTCCGATGTATGTTACCCAAACAATGGTCATCCACGACAGATGTACCTTTGAGGCGGTGATAACAACTTCTGGCAGCATTACTTCTGCATAAACTGTTGCCATATGTTGGGTGGTTTCGTTGGCAGCAATCCAGCCATTGATATCAACGAATGGTAACAGTAGTGCGATGGCATAGATGCCTAGCAGGACTGCCCTGCGATACCCGAAAAACGTGTCTCGGGAAAATAGCAACCGATAAAAGCCATACAATAGCATGATGGCTATATTGAATTTGATGAGATATATCAGCATAATATGGATGTTTTGAAGTGAAATCTATCTTCTCTACGCTCTGTATAACGGTTTGCGGACCGTGTTTACTTCCGTCCTTTCTCTATCTCGCGGATAATATCCTGTAAGTCTTTTGAAGACAACTTTTCTTCTTTGGCAAAGAATGATACCATCTCTTTGAACGAATTACGGAAATAATCGTGCACAAAGCCCTTCATAAATCGATGTTTGTACTCCTCTTCTTCGATTGCCGGCGAATAGACATATGTGTTACCTCGCTGCTGCTGGTTGATATATTCTTTGCGCTTTAGGTTGTTCATAACCGAGGCAACAGTAGTATAGGGCGGCTTTGGTTCGGGTAGTTCGTTTAAGATTTCCTTCACGGTACAGCTGCTCAGTTTCCAAACCTGTTGCATGATTTCTTCTTCTTGTATGGTCAGTTTTTCCATCATTAGTAACGATTTATGATTGATATTGATATAAACAAATGCTTTATGTATGTCATCTCCGTACGCTTTATTCCATCATTCTTAGGTGCTCTTTTGGTGTTAACAGGGAAAGAGATTGTTCTTCTGGTGCCGTAACATTGGCAAATCTACGAAAATATCGTAGATCTTCCAAATAATTCAAGGATAAAAAGTGTTAAACATCAATATTTGTATATTGCTGTTATTAAGTTAAGTACGATTATTTCGTAGAGTGTTTGGGTCCTTGAATCCAAAGACAAATGACACATTCCTATTCCAGAACCAGAAGGTCGTTTGACAAAGTTTAGTATTTTGTCTGTCAATATGCATGGGTTTAACTTACAATATGCATGGGTTTGCCGTTCAATTTCATGCATATTGAGATGTGCTGCTTATCAAGTTGTAAATCAATTGGTTGTGATGGTAAAATGAATCCCTCTAACAGCAATTGAAAGATGTTAGGAAAAATAGGATAGCGTTAACGAATGAGAATAGCGCTCCATCACGCTCAAAAAGCAAGATAGAAGGAAATGAGCTTAAATGTGAACAGGTGTCATTTCGGCAACAAGTTCATCGAATTGGTCTTTGGATACTTTGCGCCCTCTCAGACTGCGAACCGAAGGCATATGTTCGAAATAACGGTTATCGCTCTTGTACCAATCAAAATGCTTGACCTCGGGTATGGCTTTCAGATTTGCATGAATTTGGTGCGCATATTTGGGATTCACCACTGATAAAAAAAAGCCTTGTTTGCTCATTTCCAAAGCCAACACCAATCTGTTGGACGGTTGTAGGGATGGATGGGCAGAATGGATACCTGCCATTTTGGTGCTAACGGTTATCTCCCACCCATCATGCAGGTTCAGTTGTTTCATCATTTTTTTGAAAACTACGCCATGCGCTGATGTGTCTTTGATGTTTTGATAGGCTATATAATAATGTATCATTTCGTGTAACAGCACATTCTGGTATTGCCTCTCAGTCTGGTCGTAGAAAATGCTGATGCTGATGGTAAAGTCGGTTGATACGGTTTTCAACCAAGTCCTTTTTTTCTTACACGACATCGAGCCCAATCGGGTTCTCGATTTGGATAATGTAAATCGTGGAGGGGGAAGGACGTTATTGAAATACCGCTGGTTGAAAGTGTCGAACCACGTCTGCAACCAATCAATATCGATGGAAATGATTGGTTTGTGAAAATTGTTCTCTGTCATTGTTTAGCTTGCAACGTTAGCACAACATATTCTGATTGCGTACCAATTCTGAACTTGCCGCCCCAGATTCCCAATCCGCTCGACACATAATATTCAGTATTTCCCTTTTTCAGATGTCCATAAGCCAATTCGTACATTCTGCTTTCAATCCATGAGATGGGCCATACTTGTCCGTTATGTGTGTGACCACTTAATTGAAAATCAATTCCGTTTTGTTCGGCTTCTTCCAGATGATAGGGTTGATGATCCAATAAGATCGTGAACTTTGAACGGTCAACCTGCTGCATGATCTGCTGTAGTGGTTGTCGGCGTTGATTGGTACGGTCGTCTCTTCCTATCACATTGATGCCGTCGATCTGGGCTGTGCTGTCGATCAAGAGGTGAATGCCTGCTTTTTGGTAAAAGCGTTTGGCGACGTCAATGCCACAGTAATATTCGTGGTTGCCTAGACATGCATAAACGGGAGCCTGTAAATTTCTGAATTCGTCGGCCATCTTTTCTTTTTTCAATGGTCGGATGTTGCGGTCGATGATATCGCCTGCCACCAGTATGAAGTCTGGATTTTCATCATTGATCATCTTGATCCACCTCGCCAGTTCGGCCCTACCATGAGGATATCCCAAATGCAAATCACTGATCATGACCAATTTTAAAGGGCGGGTTAAGGGTTTGTCGGTTACCATATTGATAGGTACACGTACCTTATGTCGGTAATTGAAGTAACCGTAGGTAAAGATACTTGTTATCAAAAGTGCCATCATCAAAGTTCCCCTGACGCTGTCCTGCATGAGAGAATTGGGCACAAGGTGAAGCAATCTGCCCAAGTCCATCAACAAGAAGAGTATGAGTATGTATAGCATGATGACGAGCCACGAAGTCGAGATATGGTAAATGGTATTGGCTAAGGCCATCGGCATCTGATCGATATCACTGAGAAAGTTGACAAACAACAGGGCAAATGCCGTTACAAACAGCAATACGATGCCGCTTTTGCCCATCCATCCGAAAGGCAAAATCTGCCATATTCGCCAGAAGACATAGAAGCTTACTAATATAACAAGTGATAAAAAAACAAATCCTAAAGTACGCATGTGAAAATTAAATCTTTATATTTGATGTTGAAAATACACCCAATGGTCATTCTGTTATTGATGAGGACA
The DNA here is from genome assembly GCA_937874345.1 of uncultured Prevotella sp. Taxonomy (GTDB): domain Bacteria; phylum Bacteroidota; class Bacteroidia; order Bacteroidales; family Bacteroidaceae; genus Prevotella. Next base: position 5,131 of record CALNBT010000205.1, on the reverse strand, counting down.
CTAGATAAAATGAGATGTGTCGGGTTTTATTCGCTCAAAAATAGCAGCGTCATCAAGGGTGGCGCTGCTGATATCGTTGGCTTTTAAGTGGAAAGCTTTCGTAGCTTTTCTTTTAATTCCAAGGCTTTTTCTGCTGTTTTGAAAGCACTCATCTTTTCTTTTTCAACGTTTAAAAGCCGTCTATATTCTTTTTTCGTCTTCGAATGCTGGTCTTTGGCCTGGTTTAAGTGGCTCTTGGCCTTTTCTGTCTCATCCTTTGCAGCCTTATATTCATCTTTACACTTATTGATGAAATCTTTCAATTGATCAATGGACATCATGTTATAATTGACGACAGGCTGTTTGTGAGTGCGCAATCTGACTGCTCCAAAAGCGAGAAGCATTCCAGTTAAAAATAATATTTCTTTCATATTGTCACCTCCTTCTGATGATTATTGTTGTTACAAAGATAAATAATTAGCCTAGAACGTTGAAATTTATTCAATATTTTTAAGGTCTTTGCAAATGGATGAACGATGATAGGATTGCAATAGAAACCTAAACGGTCTGGTTCTTTGGCCAATTAATGAGGTATAACTGTTCGGTTGCGCGTGTAAAGGCGGTGTAGAGCCAATGAATATAATCGGGGGTCAGCATCTCGTCGGTCATGTAACCTTGATCGAGGTAAACATGAGCCCACTGGCCACCTTGTGCCTTATGGCAAGTGATGGCATATGCATATTTTACTTGGATGGCATTGAACATCCGGTCTTCACGCAATTTTGCCATTCGGTCGCGTTTCAAAGGTACATCGGCATAATCGGCTAACACCTGCTCGAAGAGCTGTTGATTCTGCTCTTTTGTCAATGCCGGTGCTTCAGTGCTGAGGCTGTCAAGAAGCAGCGTGGCCTCCAAATCATCATGTTGCCCATCAGGAAATTGCAGCCAGGCATCGGCAAAGCGGAATCCGTAGAGTGTTCTGACGTTTCTAACTCTTTGTACCTGTGCTCTGTCGCCATTGGCTAGAAACAGCACGTCTTTTGGGTTGGACGACTGATGGACGGTGTTGTTCTGTTCTTGTTGCGTAGCATTGCAGAGAGAAGCGTTGTATTGCCGAGCCGTTTCTAATGATTTTTGCAGCCAGAAATAATTGTTCTTGACAATCATCAGTATGTCTCCTGTTGTGAGTTCTTCCTCGCGTCCTAACACAGTATTGCGTATGCCTTGGTTGTAAATGTTAGCTCTTTTGTTGCTTCGTGTAATCACAATGGTCTCGTCGATGCCAACATCGTGGTAGCTGGTGTTCAAGGTTTCAATCAGTTCATCGCCTGGTATCATGTGGATATCGGCAAAGCCCGAAAATGATATTTGGGGAAATTCGGTCAACTGGTCACGCGAAATGATATTCCTAATCAGCGTAGCGTTGAACAAAATGCCACTTTGCTGACTTTGACGCAAAACCTCATTTAGGTTACTTTCAAATACTTGCAATCCGTAGCCTTCAATCACATAGGTCTGAAGGGCGGGTGATTCGGTTTCACCCACGGGGGGGAGCTGTGCTTGGTCGCCGATTAAGACCATCCGGCAGTTGCGCCCGCTGTAGACAAACTGTATCAAGTCGTCGAGCAGGCGACCGGTGCCGAAAGCTGAGTCTGTGAATCCCTGATTGGCAATCATCGAACTTTCGTCAACCATAAACAGGGTATCGGCATGCCGGTTGAAGTTGAGATTAAACGAACCACCATCTGATGAAAATGTTTTCTGAATGTATATCTGGTGGTGAATCGTGAAAGCTGGGTATCCGCTGCTCAAAGAAAACACCTTTGCAGCACGACCTGTTGGAGCGAGGAGCACCACTTTCTGCCCCAACGAAATCATCGTCTGAACGATTGCTGCAGCCAACGATGTCTTTCCTGTACCCGCACTTCCCCTGAGAATCATGATAGCATGCGGATCTCTGTTCATCATAAACGAAGAAAAGGTCCGCATCGCTTCAGCCTGTTCGGGTGTTGGCGTGAAGCCGAAGTGGCTTGTTATCTGATAGACAAGTTCATCTATGATCATCGTAGGGATATATTGAATGAGATTTTGACCGTTTTGTCCAATAATTAAAAACTATTTCGTACTTTTGCACGACGTAGGTGTCCTCTGTTTTATACAAAAATAGTACTACCTGAACGCCGTCAAAAGTATTTGAAATGGCAGAGATGGCGTTTATTTCATACAAAGATACAATATTTTTGCTCATGAAAGTCTAGACAACTATCATTATCTTTTTAGCCGTTTGTCGGTATGAGCTAAGAGTATTGAGTTTCATGAGTATTGAAAGTCTTATTCAGTTCAAACGCCATTAGGAAGAACAGAAATACTTAGTCATGTAATATCTAACGAAGATAAGACTGGAAAACGAACATATAGCATTGTAACAAGTTTTATAATTGAAGGTTTAACAACAACAAACGATCATGGCGGAAATTGGGAATAATATGAATCCATCACGTGCTCGACTGGTTTTCCGAATCAGTCATAGCTCTTTGTTGTTCTCGGTTGTAGATCATGCAAGCGAGACCCAGGTGGTATTCGAACCATATGTTATCAAAAGTGGTATCTCGCTAGCGGCCAATCTACGTGAAGCGTTTGTCGAAAGTGACTTGCTGAACAGGGGATATCAACGGGCTCAGGTGATGATTGACTCGAATGTAATGATTGTTCCTGTCGAAGAGTTTGATGAACAGTCTGTCGAAGAGATGTATCATCATACCTTTACTGGGTACCAGAAAGATGCTGTTATACATGCTGTCCTTCCCGATTTAAACGCTGTAGCAGTCTTTTCCATCAACAAAGACTTACGGTTAGTCATTACCGATCATTTTTCAGACGTACGTTATTACCCCTTGACGCAGCCTGTGTGGAGTTATCTTCACAAGAGAAGTTTTATCGGATCGTATCAGAAAGTGTATGCATACTTTCATGATAAGAGTCTGGAAGTATTCAGTTTCAAGCAAAATCGCTTTAAGTTTTGCAATACGTTTAACGTGTCACATCCTCATGATTCGATTTATTTCTTGCTTTATATCTGGAAAACGCTTGCCCTTGATATGGAAAAAGATGAATTACACATCATGGGCGATGTCCCAGAGCGCGAATGGTTGACAGAAGGCTTGCATCGCTATCTTCAAAAAGTATATTTTATTAATCCGTCAGCAGAATTCAATCGAGCGCCTATCTCTCAGATAAAAGGCATGCCGTTTGATTTAATGACGCTGTTTTTAAAAGGAAAATAATGCGCATCATTACAGGACTTTATAAAGGGAGGCATTTCGAGATTCCTCGTTCTTTCAAGGCTCGGCCTACGACAGATTTTGCGAAAGAGAACATTTTTAATGTAATGAATGGTTTCATCGACTTTGAAGACGCCACAGCATTGGATTTGTTTGCGGGTACAGGAAGTATCTCTTTAGAACTGTTATCTAGAGGATGCCGACAGGTTGTGAGTGTTGAAATGGATCGTGACCATGCCAACTTCATCAGGCAATGCATGCAAAAAATAGGAACGGAGAAAGATATCCTGATTCGAGTAGACGTATTCAGGTTTTTGAAATCGTGCCATCAACAATTTGATTTTATCTTTGCCGATCCACCATATCAATTAAAGGAATTAGAGACGATTCCATCCTTGATTTTACATGATGCACTTTTGAAGGAGAATGGTATTCTGGTTCTTGAACACGGCAAACAACATGATTTCAGTGCTTTGCCCTTTTTTATTGACCATAGAAGCTATGGAAGCGTAAACTTTTCGATCTTTAGGAATACGCCCAAAGTGGAAACGACCGATTCTGAGAACTTGAGCGACGAGCAAAATCACACCCCTCAGATAACAGAATAATTGCAATACGGATTATAGGTTAGAGCAATGGAGACAGCAGTCTGACCAGCGATTCCCACAAACGCCTGAATAATGGTCTGTTCGTCAGATCGGATAGACTCTTGATGAGGATGCACGACTCTTGGTCTGTCAAGAATACTTGTTTCATTCTCAAGGCTAGTGGTTTATCATAGAAGAAGATGTTTGCTTCAAAATTGTTTTCAAAGCTACGGAAATCAATGTTTGTCGATCCGCAAGTGCATAAGCTGTCATCTGAAACCATTAACTTTGAATGGTTAAACCCACTTTCGTACAGATAGACCTTGACGCCAGCTTCGACCATTGCTGCAATGTACGACCGACTGGCCCATTCAGGAATCTTTGCATCACTGTGACTTGGCATCATCAATCGAACATCAACACCTGCCAATGCCGCTGTCTGAATGGCAAATAGAACACTTTCGGTGGGTAGAAAGTAAGGGGTCTCCATATAGACATAGTGTCGGGCTTCAAGTAATATCCTGACATATCCTTGCATGATATCGGGCCATGGCGATATCGGACTGCTCGTAACTACTTGGGCAATACAATCATTTTTTTCGATCTTCTCAATCGTTGGGTAGTATTGGGTGTTTGTAATTAATGTGCGATCTACAAAATACCAATCTACTAAGAAGGCACGTTGGATGGCGTACACTGCGCCACCCCATACCTGAAGATGGGTATCTCTCCACATTTGTTTCGACGTACCGCGTAGGTAACGCATGGCGATATTCATTCCTCCAATAAAGCCTGTTTGCCCATCTATGACACACAACTTTCGGTGGTTGCGGTAATTCACTTTTCCAGTAAACGCTGGGAAGTGTACAGGAAGGAATGGATGGACTTCTACACCTGCTTTTCTAAGGTTTTCAAAGTAACTGTTAGGTACGTCCCAACAGCCCACATCATCATAAATCAAACGTACTTCGACTCCTTGCTTGACTTTGTCGATCAATACATCGGCTATCAATTGTCCAAGAGCATCATCTTTAATGATATACGAAACAAGGTGAATGTGGTGTTTGGCTTGTCCCATGGCTTTGATTAAAGCCATGAAATAATCGTATCCAGATGTGAAGATTTCAACCCGATTGTTCTTGAACGGCAAGGCCATGTTTTGGTTGGCAAACATCTTGATAAGCGGTTCGTACTTCAATGGAACGTTCAAATCCTTTTGTTCTACGAATTCCAGCATTGAGCGTTTCGTGAGTTGGTTCAAGTTCCGCTGGCTCATCATTCGCT